>NZ_JBSGBY010000062.1:0-21718 GCF_053601505.1 Nocardia sp. NPDC004722 | reverse complement strand
TCGCAGCTGTGTGCTGGCGGCCCGCGGATCCGTAGCCCACGATCGCCACTGCGGCCTGCTTGTCGCTCATCGTGACCGCCCCGATTTCCCCAGAGGTCCAGCAGCTGCTCGCGCCGCTCCTCGGGGGACATGCGCGGGGCGTACGCCTTGCTCCGTCGTGTCGGTGTGCTGGTCACGCTGCTCCCTTCGCTGCGGCGGCAAATATTACGCTCACTGTAGCTAGGGGTTAGGGGCCGCACCAGGACGACCCGGTGGGACGCGTCCGCTCAGTTCGCGGGGGTGGCGTAGCCGCGAATGGCGTCCTCGATCGGTTGCCGGGCCTCTCGGATTCCGAATGGCTCAGCGCCATCGAGGATCTCATCCAGGATCGCGGCGTGATCCAGCGTGGCCGGAAGGCGGTGCGCCTCGCGTGCGCTCACCACGACCGCCAGCAGGATCGTGGCGTAAACCCGCGAGCGCGGCACCGTCAACCGCCACCCGCGCCGCTCCATCTCCCGAATCCGCGCCTCTACGGTGTCCAGCACATCCTGAATCACCTGCAACTCGATCCGCTCGCGGTCATCGCACGGCATGACGAGCCCCCGATCCCGCCGCGCCATCACCGAACAACGCCAGCTCCAACAACCCGAGGGCATACCGCCACACGCTCGGCGTGCGTCTCCGATGCGGCGTCGGCCGCCGCCGCGCGACCCGCCCACCCCGCTGCCGCTCCGACTCGATTCGCTCGATGATGGACTGGACCGCCCAAGGGCTCTCGCTGGACATCACGCTCTCCTCCCTGTCGCCGTTGCCTGTCCAGCACACCACCGGGGCCAAACCGGTTGCCGCAAAATCGGGTACCCGATCGAAAGTCACCCGAAAGCCCAGCCCGCTATCCGATAATGGTCTCTGTAGCACCCGATTTCGCGACCTGATCCACCCGGATTCGATGATGAGGAAGTCGGCATGGCCAGCGACAATGACATGGACGCGTCGGATGCGGCCTCGGGTTCCACCTTGCCGCGACGGCAATTGGGCCGCTTTCTCCGAGATTGCCGGGAGGCGAACGGATTCACCATCGCCGCGGCGGCGAAGCTGGTGGATCTCTCGGCGTCGGCGCTGCAACGGATCGAGGCCGGGCAGACTCAAAAGGTGCGCAAACAGGATGTGCGTGCGCTGTGCGAGGTGTACGGGGTCGGCCCCGCAGACCTGCGTGCGGCGATCGACCTGGCGACGATCGCGCGGACGCAAAGTTGGTACCACGCATACGGGGGTCTGTACTCCGACGCGTTCAATATGTACACGGGACTCGAGGCTGCCGCGCATCGGCTGCTCACGTATCACGAACACATTCCGGGACTGCTGCAAACCTCCGACTACGCCCGAGCTGTCATCGGTGCGTATCCCGGGTTCACCAGCCGCACTGACATCGACCGCAGGGTCGAGCATCGAATGAAGCGTCAAGTCATCGTCACTCGCAAGACACGCCCCGTCGAGCTCGAGGTGCTGCTGCACGAATCCGCGCTGCATCGGGTGATCGGCAGCCGCCCGATCATGGCGGCGCAGCTTCGCCACCTTGCCGAGGTTTCCAAGCTGGCCAATGTTTCTGTGCGGGTGCATCCGTTCGCGGCCGGGATTACGTGGGGCATGCCGCGCGGCTCGTTCACCCTCCTCGAGTTCGAGGCCGATGGTGAACGCACCGAACCTCCGATTGTGTATATCGAAGGCGGTCCTGCCCAGGACGTCTACCTCGAAAAGCCGGACGAGGTCCGGCTTTACAGTGAACTGGCGGCGGCCATTCGCAGCACCGCGCTGGAGGATGCGCCGACCCGAGAACTGATCCGCCGGGTTATCAAGGAGTATGGGCATGACCATCAATGACGGAGCCGCGTGGTTCAAGAGCAGTTACAGCGGGAGCCAAGGGGACTGCGTCGAGGTCGCTTGGCTGGTGGAAGGGGCTGTGGGGGTTCGGGATTCGAAGGATCCCAGCGGCCCGGCGCTGGTTTTCGCGCCGGGGCAATGGGATTCGTTCGCTGCGGGGCTCGCGGCCGGGGTGTTCGACCGGTAGCCGTCAGGACTTGATGAAGTCGACGATGTCGGCGTTGAGCTGGGCGGCGTGGGTGATCATGATGCCGTGGCCTGCGGCCGGGTATTCCTTGTAGGTGTTCACCGGGATCAGGTCCTTGGTCTTGCGGCCGCAGAGGTCGATGATCGCGGAGGCGTCGGCGTCACCGTGAATGATCATGGTGGGCAGGGTGATCGCGCGGAGTTCGTCGCGGAAGTCGGCGGTGTAGATGGTCTCCATGATCTCGTCGGCCGCGAGCAGGGAGCAGTCCATGCACTTCTGGACCATCCAGGCGATGCGGGCGGAGGAGACCTGGTTGCCGAGGTGGGTGGCGAAGAACGCCTGGGCGTTCTGTTCCATCCAGAGCGGGCGGTCGGCGGCGCGGGCCGCGTTCACCGCGTCGGCGATGGCCCGGGGGACCCCGTCGGGGTTGTCGTCGGTCTGCGCCATGAACGGCAGGGTGCAGGAGACCAGCATGATCCGGTCGATCCGGTCGCTGCCGTGCCGGGTCAGGTAGCGGACCAGCTCACCGCCGGACATGGAGTGCGCGACAACCACCACATCGCGCAGGTCGAGGTGTTCCAGGAAGGCCGCCAGATCCTCGGAGAGCGTGTCGTAGTCGTAGCCGTGCCCGACCCAGTCGGACTTGCCGTGGCCGCGCCGGTCGTAGGACAGCGTGCGCAGTCCTTGCCGGGACAGCGGCAGCATCTGCAATTCCCAGGAGGTGCTGCTGAGCCAGCCGCCCGCGAGGAACAGCACCGGCTGGCCGGTACCCCAGTCCTGGTAGTGCAGCCGGGTGCCGTCGTGCGAGTCGAAGTAAGGCATGGGATTCTCCAGGTCGTTCCGGGTTTGTTCTTACTGGTGACAACGTTATTGAGAGCCGGCGGGCGGAGAATCTGTCGCGCTTAGGTACTTTCGACCGGTACCCGGGCGGTGACCGGAATCATGCGGTCTGCGGGCCGCTCGAAAGCTCACGTTGCCAAACCCGCGAAATCCTCATAGCCTGCGCAAAGAGTCTCGAATACGCCAGCCGAATCAGAGGATCTCCTGACGCCCCGAGGCGGTTTATGACCGACGCTCGATCGCTGTATCGAACCTGGTGGCACGACCGGGTCGATTACCGCTGGCTGGTCGACACCCTCCAATCCCACTCCGCGTTACGCGGATTCAAGATCATGCTCGGTGCCGGGGGCATCGTCATGCTCCTGATCGCGGTGCTGGCCGCCGTCGCGCAGGGCGACATGTCCGGACCGCTGGGCTGGCAGGGCGCGGTGGAGGCCACGGTGGCCGGGGTGTGGACGTTGCGCTGGTGGTTGCTGCCGTGGCCGCGGGAGATCGAATCGCTGATCTGGATCGCCCTGTTCGACCTCGACACCGCCGCCAACAACCTGCTGGCGCACGACCGTGTGGTCGCGGTGCTGGGGATCGTGCTGTTGATGGCGATCGGCGGATACGTGACCGTGTTCCACGGGCCGCGGGTGCTGGCCCTGCACGTCGCGTGGTCGATGCTGGCGGCGGTGACGCTCGGCGCGCTGATCGCAACCGGTCGCCTGCCCAGTACCGGGCGCGGTGAGGCACAAGGCCGATACCAGGATCTGGCCTTGGGCCTCGACATCATTCTGGTGATGGTCGTCGTGGTCGGCGTCATCCTGCCGTTCGTGCAGCTCTGCCACTGGATCGTGCGCGTGGACGCGCTGTCGGATCCGCTGACCACGCTGCTCAACCGCCGCGGCCTCGACTCCTCGCTGGCCGCGCACATCGGCCGCTGCGGCCGCCTGTCCGGATACGTCGCCTCGGTCGACCTGGACCGATTCAAGACGATCAACGACACCTTCGGGCACTCGGCCGGCGACGAGGTGCTGGTGCACACCGCCCGGCGATTGCGCACCAGCGTCGAAGCCGACGCCCTCGTAGCCCGCACCGGCGGTGAGGAATTCGTCGTCGTCGGCTGTCTGCGCGAGGACCCCGCGGCCGTCGGCGAGCGCCTGCGCGCCGCCATCGAAACCACCCCCGGCCTGCCCGTCACGGTCACCGCCAGCATCGGCATCGCGATCCTCGACGCCTCGCGACCCGACACCGAATGGACCGAAGCCGCCTTCCGTCGCCTGCTGCACCGCGCCGACTCCGCCATGTACCGCGCAAAACGGCTGGGCGGCAACGCTTTCGTCATCGCCGACGCGGACGAGCCCGCCACCTTCCCCGAGCTCCGCCGGGCCGAATAGGGCGGGTTGTTCACCCGGGTCTGACATTTCGTCCGGTTGATTCGTCGAGAGGTGGTAGCACTTTCGACAGAGCAGGAGTTCCGGACATGACCAAGATCGGCATCATCCTCGGCAGCACTCGGCCCAACCGCAGGGGCGCACAGATCGCCCAGTGGGTGCTGGAGTCCGCGTCGGCGCGCGGCGACGCGGAATACGAGCTGATCGATCTGCGCGATCACCCGCTGCCCCATTTCGACGAGCCCGTACCGCCGATGTTCGGCCCCTCGTCCAACGCGCACACTCGCGCCTGGGCCGCGCGGGTCGGTGCTTTCGACGGCTTCGTGATCGTGACCCCGGAGTACAACGGCGGCTACCCCGGGATCCTGAAGAACGCGCTCGACCATGTCTTCGCCGAATGGGTCGACAAGGCAGTCGGATTCGTCTCCTACGGAGTGAACGGCGGCGCCCGCTCGGTGGCACAGTTGCGCGGGGTGTGCGGCACGCTGGGCATGGCCGATGTCGGTTACCAGGTCACGGTCTCCGTGCTCACCGACTTCGAGAACAACACCTTCGTCGCGGACGACCGGCAGACCGACGCCCTGGGCAAGACACTGGATCAGGTCATTGCCTGGACCACCGCGCTCGCACCGTTGCGGTCCAGCGCCGCAACCACTCTCGTCAACTCCTGAGGAGCCATCATGTCCGAACTCGACAAGCACATCGACAAGGTGATCGAAGCGCTGGCGGCCAAAGATCTCGACGCCGTCGGGCGGCTGTACAGCACCGATGTCGTGTCCTTCGATATCGAGCCGCCACTGCAACACGTAGGCGTCGCCGCGAAGCTGGCGAACTGGGCGAGAGTGTTCCAGATCTTCGAGACCGTCACCTACGAGCTCCGCGACCTCACCTTCACCGAAGGCGGCGACGTGGCCTTCGGCCACGGCTTCGCCCGCCTGAGCGGCACTTTGGCGAACGGGACACCCACCACCGGCATGTGGGTCCGCGTCACCTACGGCCTCCGCAAGATCGACGGCACCTGGCTGATCACCCACGACCAGGTCTCGGTCCCCCTCGACATCCCCACCGGCACAGGCGTTGTCGACCTCGAACCCTGAGCCCACGCGCGGCGGGTAGCAGGGAATCTGGAGCGTCCCTGCACCCGAAGGACACCGCAGAGCAGGGATACTGTCGGTCGGCCTTGGTATCAAAAGGAAATGACCACGTTCATGCTGATCCCCGGTGCCGGATGCGACGCGGGCTACTGGCGGCGGGTGGCCGACGAACTGGGCGGCCTCGGCCACGACGCCGTCCCGGTACAGCTACCCAGCGAGGACGACACCGCAGGGTTGCGCGAGTACGCCGACGCGGTGGTGGAGGCCATCGGCATGCGTCGAGATGTGGTTCTGGTGGCGCACTCCTTCGGCGGGTTCACCGCACCGCTGGTCTGCGATCGGGTGCCGGTGGAGCGAATGGTGTTGGTATCCGCGATGATCCCGGCCCCCGGCGAGACCCCGGGCGACTGGTGGGCCAACACCGGGCACCGGACCTCCGGCGATGACGACGTGTTCTATAACCTGCTGACGCTCGAACAGCATTCCGAGGCAGTGCAATACGAGCGTGGCCAGTCCGCCACGCCGATGGGGCAACCGTGGCCGCTGCCCGCCTGGCCCGACGTCCCCACTCGATTCGTGCTGCTGCGAGACGACCGCTTCTTCCCCGCCGACTTCATGCGCGGCCTCGTACGCGAACGGCTGGGTATCGAGCCGATCGAGATGGACGGTGGCCACATGGCCATGATGTCCAACCCTGCCGAACTGGCGCGGCTCCTACTGTGACGTGCCGATTATCCGATGAGAGCTTGGCCGGGGCATCGATGATCGCGTCGTAGTCCATGGCAGGGCGAGTTGGAAGGGCTCGGCATCGGCTACGGCGTCGAATCCGGCCTGCCGGGACGCTTCTACCAATATCCCGGTGACCCACTGGCTTCCGGCATCGGCACTCCGGTCAGCCACACGGTTCCGGCCTGACCGCGCTCGGCATCGATCACCGGGGCGGCGGGTTCGACACCGAGTCCGCCGCCCGTCCGGCCGGAAAAGGTATAGCCCGCGAATTCGTTTGGCGATACGCGCGGTAAGAATGATTGAAAGTGCCCGGATCTTGTTCACATCTGCTGCGATAGTTTCTGGATAAATCTACAAATGCCGCCGAGCGAACCGGTTGGCAAATTGGGATGAATCGTCGTTTTTCGTGCGCGCGTCAGCCGAGTTTAGTTGTCGGAACACGCAATACGGACAGAAGACGGGCACGAATGAGTAAGTTGGTCATTGAAAACGCTTATATCGCACCGGTTGTCGGTGACGAGATCCCCAACGGTTATCTGGTCGTTGGTGACGACGGGCGGATCGAAGCTCTCGGCGCGGGACCGGCGCCGACGGTGGTGGGTGCTGACCGCCTCTCCGGCACCGGTTGCCTGGTGACCCCGGGCCTGGTGAATACCCACCACCACCTCTACCAGTGGGCCACCCAGGGACTGTTTCAGGACGCGACCCTGTTCGAGTGGCTGACCGGGCTCTACCGGCTGTGGGCCACGATGGACGCGGAGATCGTGCACGGCGCGGCGCAGGCGGGCCTGGGCTGGCTGGCGCTGACCGGCACCACCACCTCCACCGATCACCACTACCTGTTTCCGCAGGGCCGTGGCGATCTGTTCGAGGCGGAGGTGCGCGCGGCGCGCGAGATCGGCCTGCGCTTCCACCCGTGCCGCGGTTCGATGGATCGTGGGCAGTCGCAGGGTGGTCTGCCGCCGGATGAGGTGGTGGAGGACCGCGACGCGATCCTCGCCAATACCGAGGAGATCATCCGGACTTATCACGACCCGTCGTTCGATTCCATGCTGCGCGTGGCCGTCGCCCCTTGCTCACCGTTCTCGGTGTCGGAGGGTCTGATGGTGGAATCCGCCGCGCTGGCTCGCAAGCACGGGGTCCGTTTGCATACTCATCTCGCTGAGACCCTCGACGAGGAAGAACACTGCATCGAGCAGATGGGTTGCACGCCTGTCGAATACATGGAGAAGCTGGGCTGGCTCGGTGACGACGTGTGGTTCGCACACGCGGTTCACCTGCACGACAAGGACATCGCGGCCTTCGCCAAGACCGGTACCGGTTCGGCGCACTGCCCGACCTCGAACGCCCGCCTGGGTGCGGGGATCGCGCGGGTCACCGATCTGCTGGCGGCGGGTGCGCCCGTCGGGCTCGGTGTCGATGGTGCGGCCTCTGCTGAGTTGACGTCCATGGCCGGGGAGATGCGTCAGGCGCTGCTGTTCCAGCGCGCCGTGCGCGGACCCCGCGCCATGACCGCGCGTCAGGCGCTCGAGGTCGGCACCTTGGGTGGTGCTCGAAATCTTGGTCGGCACAACGAGATCGGTTCGCTCGAGGTCGGGAAACTGGCCGATATCGCGGTCTGGCGGGTGGACGGCTTCCGGGCCGCGCTCGAGGATCCGGTGTGCGCGTTGGTGTTCGGCCCCCAGCCTCCTTTGGCCCGGCTGCTCGTCGGTGGCAACACCGTCGTGGCCGACGACGAACTGCAAACCATGCCGCAGGATGCGGTCGGACGCGCTGGCGCCGACGCCCGCAGGCGAATCATGCGACAGGAGCACCGATGACGTTCAGATAGACCCACTGACCCTGACGATCCCCCGCAGTATCCGGAGAGCCACCCATGCTCTCCTAGACGCCTGCGATCGCCGCAGCGATTCGCGATGCCTGCCGCAGCGGGGCGGCACCGGGAACCCCACCACGGTTCCCGTGAGTCCGGAAAACAGCATCCGGAAAAGTTGATTAACAGGGGCAAGTCCGTATCTAGCGGTAAAGACCCCACAACAAGCATCACCGAATCCGCGGCTCGGGACATCCCCAGCATCCGTGCCGCTGGTCGGCTACGCCCATAGGAGGGCAGCCATGACCCAGACTCAGTCACCGATCACGACGTCGGAAACGCGGGTAAATCCGCTCGACAAGCTGTTTCGGTTCTCCGAGCGCAAGACCACACTATCGCGTGAAATCCGCGGTGGCATCACGACATTCGTCGCTATGGCGTATGTCATATTGCTGGTGCCGCTGATTCTCGGTGGCGTCACCGACATTCACGGCGACAAGTTGAGCATCGCTCAGCTGACCACCACGACCGCCTTCTCGGCGGGTCTGACCACCGTCCTCATGGGCATCGTCGGCAATGTGCCCCTCGCATTGGCCGCCGGACTCGGACTGGTCCCCGTCGTCGCCTTCCAGGCGGCACCGCACATGACCTGGCCGCAGGCCATGGGCCTGGTGGTGCTGATGGGCATCGTGATCGTCATCCTGGCCGCGACCGGCCTGCGGACGATGATCATCAATGCCATTCCGCTGGCGATGAAGAACGCCATCGGTGTCGGCATCGGCATGTTCATCGCCATGATCGGCCTGGCGTCCTCGGGCGTGGTCGGCAAGGGCGCCGGTACCCCGGTGACGCTGGGTGTGGACGGGCATCTGTCCGGTTGGCCCACGGTGATCTTCGCGGTCGGCCTGCTGCTCATGCTGGCGCTGTTCATCCGCAAGGTGCCGGGCGCGATCCTGATCAGCATCGCCATCTCCACCGTGCTCGCGATCATCGTCAACTCGATGGCGAAGATCGACCCGAAGCAGTGGGGCACCGTCGTGCCGGAGAAGCCGAAGTCGCTTTTCGCCGCACCGGATTTCGGTCTGATCGGCCACATCGACCTGTTCGGTGGTTTCGCCACCGCCGGCGCGATGACCGCCACCGTGGTGCTGTTCACCCTGGTGCTGACCGGCTTCTTCGATGCCATGGGAACGGTTTTCGGCGTCTGTGACGAGGCCGGCCTGGTGGACGAGAAGGGTCAGGTGCCCGGCATGGGCAAGATCCTGACCGTCGACGGTGTCGCGCAGATCATCGGCGGCGTCACCGGTGGCGCGGGTTCCACGGTGTACGTCGAGTCCGCGACGGGTGTCGGTGAGGGTGCCCGTACCGGTTTCGCCAGCGTGATCACCGGCGGATTGTTCTGCGCCGCAGTCTTCTTCACCCCGATCGCGGCCGTGGTGCCGATTCAGGCCGCCTCTCCCGCCCTGGTGCTGGTCGGCGCGCTGATGATGACCCAGGCCCGCAAGATCGACTGGAACGATCTCGAGGTCGCCATCCCGGCGTTCCTCACCATCGTCCTGATGCCGTTCACCTACTCGATCACCAATGGTGTCGGCGCCGGTCTGATCGCCTACACCGTGATCAAGCTGGCCCGCGGCAAGTTCCGTGAGATCCACTGGCTGGTGGCCGTGGTGAGCGTCGTGTTCGTCGCCTACTTCGGCATCAACGCCATCGAAATGGCCTTCTAGGGAGTCAGCAATGCGTGACATCGCGGCACAACTGCTCGAATGGCATGAGGCGGGCAAGGATTACGCCCTCGCCTCGGTCATCGGGATCGGTGGCTCCGCACCCCGACCGATCGGCGCGGCCCTGGCCGTGGATGCCGACGGCACCGTCATCGGAAGCGTTTCCGGTGGCTGTGTGGAGGGCGCGGTCTACGAGTTGTGCCGCGAGTCGCTGGCGACCGGCCGATCCTTTCGGGAAACGTTCGGCTACAGCGATTCCGACGCCTTCGCGGTCGGATTGACCTGTGGCGGAACCATTCAGGTGTTCGTCCAGTCGGTGACCGAGGCCAATCGCGATGCGGTGGACAAGGTCCTGCGAGCTGAGGGGGAGGCCGTCGCACTCGTGCGCGACCTCGACAACGGCGCCATCATGGCGCTGGGCACCTGGTGGAACGCCGGAGCCGAATTCGACGAGCGGGTAGTGACGCAAGCCCAGGCGCTGCTCGACACCGGCCAGACCGCGGTACGGACCATCGGCTGTGAGGGCAGCCAGGTCACCGTTCTCGTCGAATCCCACGTGCCACCACCGCGCATGATCGTCTTCGGGGCGATCGACTTCGCGGCCGCGGTGGCGAAGATCGGCAAATTCCTCGGCTACCACGTCACCGTGTGCGACGCGCGGGCGGTCTTCGCCACCCGCGCCCGCTTCCCGGACGCCGACGAGGTGGTCGTGGAATGGCCCCACCTGTATTTGGCGCGGACCCAGGTCGATGCCCGGACCGCGCTGTGTGTACTCACTCACGACGCCAAATTCGATGTGCCGCTACTGGAGGTGGCGCTTCGCCTGCCGGTGGCGTACGTGGGTGCGATGGGTTCCCGGCGCACGCACGAGGATCGTCTCCAGCGACTTCGTGCGGTCGGGATGACGACAACCGAACTGGCGCGGTTGAAGTCGCCCATCGGACTCGATCTGGGCGGGCATACGACGGAGGAGACAGCCGTCTCCATCGCCGCCGAGATCGTCGCGGTCCGCCGTGGGGGCTCGGGGATTCCCCTGGGCGCCCACGGCGGGCCGATCCACCGCGACGCGATCGTGGTGCCCGAGGTGACCGTGCCGGATTCCCCGGTCGGGCTGCTAGTGAAAGAGGAACCACGGTAATGCCTTTGATCTTCCTGAACGGGGGTGCCATGCGCGGCGGACCCCTCAACTACCTGCTCGAGGGGGCACCCTTCGCCGGAGAGGTCAAGACCGCGCCGCAGTACCGCTTCTATTCGGTCGACGACCGCTTCCCGGGCCTGCACCCGGTGGCCTACGGTGGCGTGCCGATCGCGGGCGAACTGTTCGACGTGCCGATGGAGGTGCTGCGCAATCGCCTGTTGCCCTCCAAATCACCGAAGCTCGAGCTGGGTGTGATTGCCTTGGACGACAACCGCTCCGTGTTGTCGATGATGTTGCGCCGCCCGACCCTGGCCGATCCGGAGATCGTCGACATCACCGATTTCGGGAGCTGGCAGAGCTACCGGGAGGAAATCGCGGGATGAAGTACACCGCCGACGGCGCGCTTCGGAAATTCGACGTGCACTGCTCGATCCTGTTCACCGACCTGCCGCTGCTGGAGCGTCCTGCGGCGGCGAAGGCGGCGGGGTTCGACGCGGTCGAATTCTGGTGGCCCTTCGGCGAGAACCCGGTGCCCGGGGACAGGGAGGTCGACGCGTTCGTCGCCGCCGTCGCCGAGGCCGGGGTACAGCTGGTCGGGCTGAACTTCATCGACCTGGTGCCCGCCGGACGGGGACTGGTGTCCGTACCCGGACGGGAATCCGAATTCCGGGACAATATCGACGTGACCGTCGGAATCGCCGAGCGGCTGGGATGCCGCTCGTTGAATGCGTTGTACGGCAACCGGATTCCCGGTGTCGATCCGGCGCTGCAAGACGAGCTGGCGCTGGAGAATCTGACGCTGGCCGCTCGCGCCGCCGCGCGCATCGACGCGCAGGTGGTGCTGGAAGCACTCAATTCCATTGAATCGCCGGACTATCCGATCGTGTCGGCCGCACGCGCCGTCGAGGTGATCGACGCGGTCGGCGCTCCCAATCTCCGATTCCTCTGCGACCTCTACCATCTCGCCCGCATGGGCGAGGACCTCCACCGCGTCATCGCGACCCATGCACCCTTGATCGGGCATGTGCAGATCGCGGACGCGCCCGAGCGCAGCCGCCCCGGTACCGGCACGCTCGACTTCGAGAGCCTGTTCGCCGCACTCGACGCCGTCGGTTACGACGGCTGGATCGGCCTGGAATACAAGGACCCCGAAGAGGATTGGAGTTGGATCGAGTGAGCAGCATCGGATTCATCGGGCTCGGTATCATGGGCGGCCCGATGGCCGGGCATCTGGTGGCCGCGGGCCACGAGGTGACCGGGTACAACCGCTCGGCCGCCGCGGTGGAGAAGCTGGTGGCCGCCGGTGGGATCGCCGCCGCGAGTGTGGCCGAGGCCGTCGACGGCAAGGACATCGTGATCACGATGCTGCCGCAGGACGAGCAGGTCCGTGCGGTGTTCGCCGAGATCCTGCCGCACGCGAAACCCGGTGCGCTCTATATCGATTTCTCCAGCGTCACCCCGCAGACGTCGGAATGGACCGCGGCCGAGGGCGCGAAGCACGGGCTGCGGGTGCTGGACGCGCCGGTCAGCGGCGGTGAGCCGGGGGCCGTCAATGCCGCGCTCTCGATCATGGTCGGTGGCTCGGCGGAGGACTTCGAGGCCGCGAAGCCGGTGTTCGCCGCGGTCGGCAAAACATACGAACTGGTAGGACCCAACGGTTCCGGTCAGGTCGTGAAGGCCGCCAACCAGCTCATCGTCGGCGGCACCTACGCCCTGGTCGCCGAGGCGATCGTGCTCATGGAGAGCCTGGGCGCGGACGCCGCCAAGGGCCTCGACGTGCTCGCGGGTGGCCTCGCGGGCAGCAAGATCCTCGAACTGAAGCGAAAGTCCATGCTGGCGCGCGACTTCCGGCCCGGCTTCCGCATCGACCTGCACCACAAGGACATGGGCATCGTCACCGACGCCGCCCGCGCCGCCGAGGTCACCATCCCGATGGGCGCGCTCACCGCCCAGCTCATCGCCGCAGCCCGCGCCATGGGCCACGGCTCCCTCGACCACTCCGCCCTCCTCCTGGTCGCCGAAACCCTCTCCGGCAAGACCGACCCGGGCAAGGCCGATTCCGGTGAGGCAACCGCGTGAACGACACCATGACCCGCCCCCCGCACTGGCTGGACCAGCACGGCCACGGCGAAATGGCCTGGCCCACCGGCTGGGTGATCGACCGCTACACGGTGCAGATGCCCGTCGTCGAGACCACCGGCCCGGCCACCCCTACGGAAACCCCTGCGCCGCAACCCGATTGCGAGTCGATCGGCCGCCGACTATGAGCCGCGAGGACCTCGGCGCGGACGGCGCGAACGACGGCCCCGGCCCCGCCTCGCCCGCTGGCCGCGACGAATTCGGCTGGCTCCGGATGCCCAGCCGCAGCGGTCTCGACCCGGTCTGCGCCATCAGCCGCGCCGACGCAACCCGAATCAGCGGGAACGAGTCATGATCTCGCCGCGTACGGGAATTCGCTTCCGCGACTCCGGCCGAACCCGCGGGGCGGAGCGATGATCGAGCTATGTGGGGGAGTGCGCCGGGGCTGGAGGGAGCGGGCCGGAGCGAGGTTCGCCCTGCAAGACAAAGTCGGTTCAGCGGGCGTTGTGGACTGTCGTGACGCCGACCGGATTGGCGGGGCCCTACCATGATTCAGCCGCGGGGCGGGGTGCGCCGGGGGTGGATGGAGGGGCATGTGGTCGTGGCCCCGGACAAGTTTCGGGGGTCGTTGACCGCGCCTCAGGTGGCCGCGCATCTGGCGGCCGGGTTGCGGCGGGCGCGGCCCGATATACCCGTGGTGACGGTGCCGGTCGCGGATGGTGGGGACGGGACCGTGGCGGCCTTGGTCGCTGGCGGGTATTCGGGGTTGCAGACCAATGTGACCGGGCCGGTGGGGAATCCGGTGATCGCGTCCTTCGCGATGCGGGGTGCCGACGCGGTGGTCGAGCTCGCCGAAGCTTCCGGGCTGCGGCGGTTGCCGGATCGGCCGACACCCACGACCGCGTTGACCGCGACCAGCGCGGGGACGGGAGAGCTCATCCGGACCGCGGTGCGGCGCGGGGCGCGGCGGGTGGTGCTGGGGTTGGGTGGCAGTGCCTGCACCGACGGGGGAGCGGGGATGCTCACCGCGCTCGGTGCCAGACTGCTCGATGCGTCGGGCCGCCCGGTCGCGCCGGGCGGGGCGGCGTTGCGGCGGCTGGCGCGCATCGACACCACCGACCTGCTGCGAGTCCCCGTCGTGGTGGCCTCCGATGTGGACAACCCACTACTCGGGCAGCGCGGCGCCGCACAGATTTTCGGCCCGCAGAAGGGGGCTGGGCCGCGTGAGATCGAGGCTTTGGAAGCCGGGCTGGCTCGGTTCTCGGAGATCGCCCGGCGCGACCTGGGCATCGACGCGGCGGATCGGCGCGGGGCGGGCGCGGCCGGCGGGGTCGGGTTCGCGGCGCTGGCGTTTCTCGGGGCGACGATTCGGCCCGGGATCGAAATCATTTTGGAGCAGCTGGATTTCGCGCACGTGCTGGCCGGTGCTCGACTGGTGATCACCGGTGAGGGTTCCCTGGATGAGCAGACCCTCTACGGTAAGGCTCCCATCGGGGTCGCCCGGGAGGCATGGCGGGCCGAGGTGCCGGTCGTCGCGGTGTCCGGGCGATGCGAGATCGACCGGGACATGTTGCGGCGCTTCGGTATCGACGACGCCTACGCGCTGACGGATATCGAGCCGGATCCGCGGGTGTGCCTGCGGGAAGCCGGAGTTCTGCTCGAACAGCTGGCGCACGGCATTGCCGCGGACCATCTGGACCGCCAGCTGACCCGTAACCGCTAGACCATCCGCTGGGGCTGACCACCCCATTCCCGAGCCGGGAGCCGCTGACCGATGAGGGGTCGGCGGCTCCCGTGCTGCTTACACCAGGGCGCGGGCCGCGACGATGGCGGCGGCGGTGCGCTGGCCCATGCGGACCGCGCCGTCGACGTGCTGGAAGCCGTGCCCGGCCAGGTCGGAGCAGGAGAAGTGGATGGGGCCGACCGGGTCGCGGTGGTCGCGGCCGTAGCGGGTCATGCCGCCGAGGTCGAAGCTGACGCCGTAGGCGCCGCGGGTCCATTCCTCTGTGCCCCAGTCGGATTCGTAGAACACGACCGGGTTGGCGGCCTCCGGGCCCAGGTAGCGCACCAGGCAGTCGAGGGCCGCCTGCTTGCGCTGCGCGGCGTCCATCGAGAAGTAGAGGTCGGCCTGGGTGTGGGCGATGAAGCCGACCATCGCGCCGTTGTCCACGCCGTGGTTGGTGTTGTCGTAGACCTCCGAGACCAGGTCGGTGTCGCTGAAACCGGTTCCGGACAGGCCCTTCTCGCGCCAGAACGGGGTCTCGTACACCGCGTGCACCTTGACCACGAAGCCGAAGGACATGTGCTGGTGCATCTGGTGGCGGCGGCGCGGCAGCGGGGGATCGAAGCTGATGCCCGCGTACAGGTTCGGCGGCACGGCCAGCACCACGCGGTCGGCGTGCACCTCGAGGTCGCCGTCGGCGAAGACGGTGACGCCGGTGTCGGACCAGCGGATCTTGCGGACCGGCGCGTTCAGGTGCACGTCCGCGCCCAGCGAAGCGGCCAGCCGCCGCGAAACCTGTTGCATGCCACCAATGACGCGCTTGTCGAGCATGAACGTGTCGGTGGCGAGCGAGGTGTAGGAGCCCTGGGCGGCGGCCATGTGTAGCGCCTGCAGGGTGGAGAAGGTGTGGGCGGGCTTGGTCAGCATGGCGCCGGCGACGAAGAACGACACCGTCTCACGGGCGTATTCGTTGTCGGACTCACGCTCCAACCACAGGCTGAACGGGATCGAATCCAGTTCCTCCGCTTGCGGATGCGCCCACGGTTCCTCGGCACCCACCTCGGCGGCCAGCTTGTCGAGCAGGGCCAGGAGCCGGTCGATCTCGGCGGCGGTCTCGGGGGGCGCGGGGAACACATCGCCGGTGAATTGCTGCCGGGTGCCGTCGGCGGCGAGATACACCGACTCGCCGTCCCGGTAGCGGGAGAAGGTCGACAGCCCGAGTTCCTCGACCAGGGCGAGCGCGGCGGTGTGGTGCGGCGAGAGCCACTGGCCGCCGACCTCGATCATGGCGCCGTCGATGTCCCCGGTCCAGGTGCGGCCGCCGACCCGATCGCGGGCCTCCAGCACGGCCACCGACAGTCCGGCCTTCCGCAGTTCGGCGGCAGCGGTCAGACCGGACGGTCCGGCCCCGACGATCACGACGTCACGAGTGATGACAGCCACGAGAGCTCCTTACCGGTAATTCGACATCGGGGGATAACCCGATGGTTGCTATTTCAGTATGTGCGCGCGGTCACGAGCGTGCCCACGCCGTTTCGGTGAGCCGGCCCGCCCCTCATTCGCCGAATCGGCGTCCGCGGGCCGGATCACCCCCGCGACCGGGGTGCGGGTCAGCGAGCCGCGAGCGGCTCGTTCTGGGTGATGCAGTGGATGCCGCCGCCGCGCGCGAAGATCGGGCGGGCGTCGACGAGCACGATGCGACGGCCGGGGTACACCCGGGCCATGATCTCGGCGGCCTCGGCATCGGAGGGATCGTCGAAGGCGCACAGGATGACCGCGTCGTTGCAGACGTAGTGGTTGATGTAGCTGTAGTCGACGAAACCCTCCTCATCGCGCAGCGTGCGCGGGGCGGGCACCGGGATCACCTCGTAAGGCGTTCCGGTGGAAGAGGTTTCGGCGGCGAACTGCTTGACGAGCTCGCGGCTGAGCTCGTGGTCGGGATGCTCGGGGTCGCGCTGATCGTGCACCAGCACCACACCCGGCGACGGCAGCGCAGCCACGATGTCGGCATGCCCGCGGGTGCCGAAGCGCTGCGAGTCCCGCCACAGCCCGCGCGGCAGCCAGTGCGCGGTCTCGATGCCGAGGGTGCGTCGCAGTTCGGCTTCCACGTCGGCCTTGGTCAGCCGGGGGTTGCGGAAGGGATCCAGCTGCACGGTCTCGGTCAGGATGACCGTGCCCGCGCCGTCGACCTGGATGCCGCCGCCCTCGTTCACCAGCGGCGAGTCGATGATCGGCACCCCGGCCGCCGTGGCGACGGCCCGGCCGATGGCCGAGTCCTTGTCCCAGCGGGCCCAATCCTGTTGGCCCCACCCGTTGAAGACCCAGTCGACCGCGGCCACCGACCCGTCGGCGGCGTGCACGAAGGTCGGGCCGATGTCACGCATCCACGCGTCGTCCAGCGGAGCTTCGAGCAGGTCGATCGCGCTCGACAGCATTCGCCGGGCGTCGGCGACGTCGGCGGGATCGACGACCATGGTCACCGGTTCGAACTCCGCTACCGCGTGCGCGACGGCCGACCAGGCGTCGCGCGCCTCGGCGACGGCCTCCGGTGTCGCGGTGATCTCCGAACCCACCGGCGGGAACGCCATCCAGGTGCGCTTGTGCGGCGCGTGCTCGGCGGGCATCCGCCGTGCGGCGGTCATCACGCCCGCCCGAACGGGTAGTCGCGCTCGACCGGCGCGGTCAGGCGCGCGTAGGTGTCGGGGCGGCGGGTCTCGAGGAACGGGAACAGCGTCAGCCAGTCCTTGCGCTGATCGAGGTCCAGGTCCGCGACCAGTACCGCGGATTCGTCGCGCGGGGCCTGCACCAGGATCCGGCCGTAGGGGTCGGAGATGAAAGACGAACCGTAGAAGGTGATTTCGCCTTCGTCGCCGTAGCGGTTGGGCACGATCATGAAGGTGCCCGCGGTGATGCCGTTGCCGACGATCACGTGCTGCCACAGCGGCTGGGTGTCGAAGGCGGGGAAGGTGGGCTCCGAGCCGATGGCGGTCGGGTAGACGATCACGTCCGCTCCGGCGAGGGAGTACATGCGGGCCACTTCCGGGAACCATTCGTCCCAGCAGGTCGGCATGCCGATGCGGACGTCGCCGAGGTCGGCGTGGCTGTGCGGCTGGTACGCCTCGTCGGTGGCCGGGCCCGCTCGGAAGTAGGTGTCCTCGTAGTAGCCCGCGCTGATGGGGATGTGCAGCTTGCGGGTGCGCCCGACCAGTTCGCCCTTGGGGGACACCAGGATCGCGGTGTTGAAGCCGAGCCCGTCGCCCTGATCGGCGCGCTCGTAGAGCGAGGCGTGCACGAAGATGCCGTGCTCGACGGCCGCCTCGGCGGCGAAGGTGAAGGTCGGGCCGGTCTCCGGATCCTCGGCGTGGGCGGCCGGGTTGTCGCCGCCGCGCACGAAGGCGGGGTACTTGCTGAAGGTCACCTCGGGCAGGAACACCGCCTTGGCACCGAGTTCGGCGGCCTTGGCGATGCCGTCGTTCAGTTCGGCGCGCAGGGCCGCGGCATCGGCCTGCCAGCGATGCTGAACGAGGGCCACGCGCAGCGGCTCACGGACGGGCGCGTCGACGCGGGCGTGCGAGACGGGCGGTTCGAAACAGGTGATGACGTTCATGACTACTCCTTCTCGAAATGGTCTGGGGGAGAGGGCTGTTCGGCTACGACGGCATGGGATCGCCGGACACGGCACGCGGCAGGGTTTCACCGCGGAAGTACTCCGGGTGCCGCAGACGCTGCGCGAGCATGAGCACCGCGCCCAGCACGAGAATCCCGAAGCCCAGGTAGAACACCAAACCGATCCCGAAAATCGAGGCGCCGCTGCCGACTTCGGGCTTGAGGCTCTCGCGCACCGAGATGCCGAACACGACCAGCAGCATGGTGCCACCCAGCAGCGGGAACAGCAGCTTGAACAGGAAGTCGCGGGCCGAGGCGAACCAGCGCTCGCGGAAGTACCAGACGCAGGCGAAGGCGGTGATGCCGTAGTACCAGCAGATCATGATGCCCAGTGCCGCGATGGTATCCAGCAGCACGTGCTGCGACAGCAGCGCGGTGATGGCGTAGAAGCCGCCCGCCACGATCGCGGCGACCGCGGTCCCGAAACGCGGCACCTGGTATTCCGGGTGCACGCTGGCGAAGCGCGGCGGCAGCGCCTTGAACGTGCCCATGGCCAGCATGGCGCGCGCCGCGGGCAGGAAGGTGGCCTGCAGGCTCGCGATGGTGGAGACCAGCACCGCGGCGAACAGCAGCAGCTCGCCCGCACTGCCCATGATCGGCTCGGCCAATGCGCCGAAGACGTTGTCGTGCGCGGCGTCACCGCTCAGGCCGATGCCGGTGTCGCCGACGCCCGCGTACCACATGAGGGCTACGGCCAGCAGGAGATACGTCCCGAGCACGGTCAGGATCGACAGCAGTCCGGCGCGTCCGGGGGTGCGCTGCGGATCCTTGCACTCTTCGCCGAGGGTCAGCGCGGTGTCCCAGCCCCAGTACATGAACACCGACCCGATCAGCCCGATCGCGAACGCGCCCAGGGTGAGTCCGGTGAACGGGTTGAACCAGTCGATGTCGAAGCTCAGCCCCGACGGCGCGTCCCCGGTGACCGCCTTGCTCAGCGCGATGCCCGCGAACAGCAGCAGCACCACCAGCTGGAACCCGACCAGAATGTACTGGGCGCGTTCGCTGGAGCTGATCCCGCGGCTGGCCGCCCACCCGGCCGCCGCCAGGAAGGCCAGCGTGGTCACGATATTGATCAGCTTGTTGTCGCCCAGGGCGGCAATGGATTCCGAATGCGTGAGCCGTCCGATGAACAGGTAGAGGAACTGCGCGCCCACAGCCGCGATATTGGCGAGCACGATGACCACGGCGATCACCGAGCCCCAGCCCGCCATCCAGCCGACGTAGGGGCCCAGCGCCCGCGCCGACCAGGTGAACGACGCCCCGCAGTCGGGGGTTTCGGCACTGAACTCGCGATAGGCGTAGGCCGCCAGGAACATCGGGATGAACCCGGCGATCAGCAGCGCGGGCATCTTCAGACCGACCGCGGCCACGATCAGGCCGAGACTGGCGGTGGTGGTGTAGGCGGGCGCGATGGACGCGATACTCAAGACGGCTCCGGCAATGGTGCCCACCTTGTTGGTGGCCAATCCCTTGCCGCTGGCGGCATCTCGAGTATCACGCGACGGCACTGTCGCCTCGGAGGCATTCTGCACGAGCATCCAAGCTCCTGGAACTGGGTCTGGTCGCGCCGCACGTCCTTTCGGACGGCGGCGCCACCTCGCCGATGGAGAACCGATCCGGCGCAGTGGGGGCCGGGATCGGGTGGGCGCGGGATCCGGCTCAGGGGCCGGTGCGCCGGGGGACGTCAACGCGTCAGCGCGACGTATTTGGTGTCGAGGTATTCGTCGATCCCCTCGGAGCCACCCTCGGTGCCCAGACCGGACTGTTTGATCCCGCCGAACGGGGCGGCCGGATCGGAGATGACGCCGCGATTGACGCCGACCATCCCGGCCTGCAAAGCATTCGACACCCGCAGCGCGCGATCGAGGTCGCGGGTATAGAAGTACGCGGCCAAACCGTATTCGGTGTCGTTGGCCGCGGCCACCACGTCCTCCTCGGTGTCGAAACCATAGATGGCGGCGACGGGTCCGAAGATCTCCTCGCGGTGCATGCGGGCGGTGCGCGGCACATCGTCGAGGACGGTGGGCTGGAAGAACCAGCCGGGGCCGTCGATGGCCTTGCCGCCGGTGCGGATCACCGCGCCGGCCTCTACCGCGTCCTGCACGAGCGCGGCGACGGTGTTGCGCTGGCGCTCGTTGATCAGGGGGCCGGTGTCCACGCCGGGCTCGTAGCCGGGACCGACACGCAGCGCGCCGATCTTCTCCGCGAGCCGCGCCGCGAACTCCGCGCGGATCGAATTGTGCACGTAGATGCGGTTGGCCGCGGTGCACGCCTCGCCGCCGTTGCGCATCTTGGCGGCCATGGCCCCGGCCAGCGCCTCGTCCAGATCCGCGTCCTCGAACACGATGAACGGCGCGTTGCCGCCCAGCTCCATCGAGGTGCGCAGAACGGTGTCGGCGGCCTGGCGCAGCAGCAGCTTGCCCACCCGGGTGGAACCGGTGAAGGTCACCTTGCGCAGGCGCGGGTCGGCCAGCAGGGGCGCGGTGATGGCCGCGGCGTCACTGCCGGGCACGATCGACAGCACGCCCGCGGGCAGTCCGGCGTCGGCGAAGACGCGGGCCAGCGCCAGCATGGTGAGCGGGGTGTCCTCGGCGGGCTTCACGATCACCGTGCAGCCCGCGGCCAGCGCGGGGCCGATCTTGCGGGAACCCATGGCCAGCGGGAAGTTCCACGGCGTGATCGCCAGGCACGGGCCCACCGGCTGCTTGGTGACCAGGATGCGTCCGGTTCCGGCGGGGGAGTCGGTGTAGCGGCCGCCGATGCGGACCGCCTCCTCGCTGAACCAGCGCAGGAACTCGCCGCCGTAGGCGACCTCGCCGCGCGCCTCGGCGAGGGTCTTGCCCATCTCCAAGGTCATCAGCAGCGCGATCTCCTCGGTGCGCTCCATGAGGATCTCCCAGGCGCGACGCAGGATCACCGCGCGCTCGCGCGGAGCGGTTGCGGCCCACTCGGATTGGACGCGGCAGGCCGAGTCCAGGGCGCGCAGGGCGTCCGCGCCGGAGGCGTCGGCGACCTCGGTGAGCACCTCGCCGGTGGCCGGGTTGCGCACCGCGAACGAGGATCCCGAGACGGCGGGCGCGGCCGCGCCGTCGATCCAGACACCGGTGGGGATCAGGTCGCTGATCCGGTCGTATTCCAACATCGTTCTCCTAGACCGGGTTCGCGGCGAGTTCGGCGATGGCGGTGCACAGCACCGTCAGCGCGTCGTCGAGCAGTTCGTCGGTGATCACCAGCGGCGGCAGCAGGCGGATCACATTGCCGTAGGTGCCGCAGGTCAGGGTGATGACACCCTGCTCGAGGCAGCGCTTGGCGATGGCGGCGGTGAGCGCGGCGTCGGGTTCGGTGGTGCCGGGTCGTACGAATTCCAGGGCCAGCATCGCGCCCCGGCCGCGCACCTCGCCGATGGCCGGAACCCGCTGCGCCAGTTCGGCGAAGCGCGCCGTCGCCACCTCGCCGATGTGGCGGGCGCGGGCGGGCAGATCGTGGTCG
>NZ_JBSGBY010000061.1:0-21754 GCF_053601505.1 Nocardia sp. NPDC004722 | reverse complement strand
CGATCACGGTGCCCGCGGTGAGCCCGGCGGCTGCACCCGGAACGGCACCCACGCCAGCACCGGCAGCCGCACCGGCCGCAGTGCCGGTCCCGGTGCCGATTCCACTCCCGATTCCCGCACCGATCGCGGCACCGGTCAGGCCCAGCGGCAGGCCGACCACGCCACCGGCGACACCGCCCGCGACGCCACCGGCGACCGCGCCGATGCCCGCACCGGCGGCAGCGCTCTGCCCCATGCGGTTCAGGGTGTCGACCGGGATACCGGTGGTGGGATCGCGCTGCACATCCGAGACCGGGGCGGGATCGCTGGAAACCACGGCGGCGGAGGCGTTTCCGGCTCCGGCCAGCACCACGGCGGCGGCCACGGGGACGGCGACGACAGAGGAAAGAACGATCTTACGAACAGACATCGGAAAACACCGGCTTTCGTGCATTGATTCGCTTTGCACCACCGACGCTAGGCCGACATGGTCAGTCGTCCAAGATGAGCGCGCTCAGTAAATAGCGTGACCAGGGCCACCAAAAGCGGGCTTCACAAGATCGAAATGCCCGGTCACGACGATGTGGTCATGCGAAATTGCTCTGTCCGTCACATGTGACCGACGGAGCACTCGCGACTACTCCCCCGGTTCGGCGAGCCGCCGGGTGACCTCGGCCGCGAGTTCCGCGCCGGTCGCCTCACGCAACGCCTCGACCAGCGAGGCGCGCAGCACATCGTCCCGGGTCAGGAAGCCGGCCGCGATCAACCCTTCGATCGGACTCACCTCATAGGTGCGGCAGAAGGCGATGACCGTCTCCGCGACCGGCGTCTCCCCGCTCAAATGCCGTGACACCCGCATCTGATTCGTGCCCATCCGCACCGCGATGGCGCGATCACTGTCGCCGTGCGAGACCGCCTGCTTCCACTCCCGGAATCCCACCAGTACATTGTGTCAGCGCGGGGGCAACATTGTGTCAGCGCAGCGCCTCGACCGGACGGTGCCCGATCACCGAGAATTCGTCGAGGGTCACCACCGGGTCGCCGGAATCCTGTTTGCCGGTGATGGTGATGGTGCCGGTGAACACGTCGCCCTGGGTGACGGTGTCGCTGACCGGTCCGGTGAGCTCCACGCGGGTGCCGTCGATGGTGTAGTAGTCCGTCGGCCCGCCGTGCACGAAGGCCAGCGTCCATACCGAGGCGTCCGAATACACCAGGCCGTACACGGGCACCCGTTCACCGGCGTGCTGTCCGGCGTCGCGCAGCCGCTGGTTCAGGTCATGGTCGGAGACCGGCTGCCCGCCGTCCGACCCCGTCGCCGGAAGCGGCAGCGCCGCAGCGCTTCCCATTCCACCGATACCGATACTCACCGCGATCCCGATCGCCGCGGCCCCGATCATCGTCCGGCCGACCATGATCCACCTCCGCTCGCCTCATCCCCCTCTGGATACCCATTCGACACCGGTTCATCACCGACGACATCGGCCCGACGCCGAAGAGACCCCGATCCGCTACCGCGAACCGGGTCTCACGTGGACGAAGGCACTTTCGCGCCGCTTCTCGTATTTCGGCGCAGTCACGCAACCACCTGGTGCCCGAGCGCTAGATGCGCTCCAGCACCGCGGACGCGCCGATGCCACCGGCCGCGCAGATGCCCAGCAGGGCCGTCGACTTGCCGGTCAGCGCAAGCTCGTTGGCCATGGTGGTGACCATGCGAGCGCCGGTGGCGCCGAAGGGGTGGCCCAGGGACACCGAGCCGCCGTGGACGTTGAGCGTGGCCGGGTCGATGGCGCCGACGGCGGTGTCGCGGTCGAGGCGGGTCTTGGCCCATTCGTGGCTGGCCAGGGCCGCGACGACCGACAGGGTCTGGGCGGCGAAGGCCTCGTGGATGTCGACGAAATCGATGTCCGCGAGGGACATTCCGGCCTTGTCGAGAGCGCGGGGCATGGAGATGGCAGGGCCGATGAGGACCTGGTCGCGCGGGTCGACGCTGACGAAGCTCCAGGAGCGGAAGGCCGCCAGGGGTTCGAAGCCGAGGGCGCGCGCCTTCTCCTCGCTCATCAGCAGCACCGCGGACGCGCCGTCGGTGAGCGGGCTGGAGTTGCCCGCGGTGACGGTGCCGTCCTCGGCGAAAACCGGTGCCAGCTTGGAGAGTTTGGCCAGGCTGGTGTCGCGCCGGACCAGGCCGTCACGGGAGACGGCCACCCCGTCGGGGGTGCGCACCGAGAGCACCTCGCGGTCGAAGCGCCCCGATTCGATGGCCGCCGCGGCCCGATGATGCGAGGTGGCCGCGAAATTGTCCTGCGCCCCACGGGAAATGCCGTGGATGCGCGCCATCTTCTCGGCCGATTCGCCCATCACCTCGCCGGTGGTACGTTCGGCGATCTGCGGACGCCGCGGCACCAGGTCGTAGAACGGCGCGAGTTGTGTTGCCGCGCTGAGGTAGTCCTTGGCCTTGGGTTTGCCCAGGGCCAGCGGCGCGGCCGCGTGCACCAGCTTCTGCGGCAGCTTGACCTCGGCATTGCTGGTGGAGTCGCTGCCGCCCGCGATCACGATGTCGTATTCACCGCGCTCGATGGCGGCCGCGGCCGACACCACGGCCTGCAGTCCGGAGGCGCAGGCGCGGGTGACGGTGTACCCCTCGCAGCCCGGATCCAGCTCGAGGTCGAGGGCGATCTCCCGCGCGATGTTCGGCGCGGCGCTGGGCAGGATCACCCCGCCCCACACGATCGACTGCACGTCCTGCTTGGGCAGTCCGGTGCGTTCCAGCAGACCGCGGACCGCGATGTCGGCCAGGTCGATGGAGTCCATCCGAGTGAAATCGGTGAATGCCCGCACGAAGGGGGTTCGCGCCCCGGCGACGATGACAGCACGGCGAGCGCCTGGTTTAGCCATGAGCCAGTTTTAACTGATACGCGACGTAACAGCAAGCGTCGGTACTGCCATGAGGGTCGGTATTGCCATGAGGGTCATGGTCGACCGGGGCCTGTCCCGAGACCCCGGTCGAGAGGGGTAGATGTTCCGTGCCGCCCGACTAGGCGAGCCTGATCAGCCCGTAGTCGAAGGCGTGGCGGCGATAGACGACCGACGGTCGGTCGGTCTCCTTGTCCTGGAACATGAAGAAATCGTGGCCGACGAGCTCCATCTGGTAGAGGGCGTCATCGACCGTCATGGGGATGGCAGGGTGCTGCTTCACACGCACGACGTGGCCGGGACCGGCGGATTCACCGTCGTTCTCCTCGGCCGAATGTTCATGGGCGACCGACCCGTTCGAGGCGAACAGGGATTCGTCGAGCAGTCCGGCGGTCGCCTCCGACACCGAGATCGGTGTCTTGTCCCCGTGATGGACGCGACGGCGGTCCTTGAGCCGGCGCAATCGGCTCTCCAGCTTCTCGACCGCCTGCTCGAGGGCGGCGTAGAAACTGTCCGCGCAGGCTTCGGCCCGGACGACCGGGCCCTTGCCGCGGGCGGTGATCTCTATCCGCTGGCAGTTCTTGCGTTGACGACGGTTGCGTTCGTGGGTGAGCTCCACGTCGAAGAGGTAGATGGTGGGGTCGAAGCGCTCCAGGCGAGAGAGCTTGTCCGCCACGTGAATTCGGAAATGGTCTGGCACTCCGCCCTCGCCGAGGGTTCGGCCCTTGACCACGACATCCGCCTTGGTCGCCCGACTGGGCATATCGTCTGAGATGACCTCGTCATCGAGCAGCACCGCGGTGTCTGCGTTCTTCGCTGAGAGTCGTGAAGTAGTCGTCACGCGTACCTCCCGGATCTGGCCGCACAAGCCGCTCGTGCGGCGGGATTGAAACGTGTGCCGATCGAATGATTCGCTCGGCACATATAGTCCGAGGCGCCACCTCCAAACTTGCGGTTCGGGTGTCTGATCGCCAACCTAGTGCGCCAGCGACCTGTCCGCCAGTGTTCACGCAAATTTCGAAGAATCAAGCCGCGCAGGTAACCAGCGCGGCACGAACAGTCACTCCCGCCTCAGCCAGCGCACGCACCGATTCACGCATCGTGACCCCGGTGGTCAACACGTCATCGATCAGTACTACCTCGGCATTTGCCGGAAAAAGGACACTCGGCGGCCGGGTGGTGGCTACGATGATCCGCCCGTGCAGATTGTGCTGGCGATCGCGGTGTCCCAGGCCCACCGAATCGCGCACACCAGGCCGCATGCGCAAGATACGTACCAGTCGGCAACCCGGCAGCCAACTCGCCGCGACGTGCCCGGAACGCGCCACCGGATCGCCGCCGCGCAGGCGGGCGGCCGCACGCCGGGTCGGTGCGGGGACCAGAGCCAGCGGCCGATCGGTGTCCCGTAAATGATCCAGTCCCCTGGCCATCGCGAACCCCAACGGCTTTGTCAGGTCCCACCGGCAATGCTCCTTGACGGCCAGCACGGCCGCGCGCGGCGCGCCCCGATAAGGGCCCAGGGCCCAGCACGGCACCCCGGGATCCGCCCGCGGGCGAATGCGAATCGGCGGACCCGACAAGGCATTCGCGCATCGGGCGCACCATGGCGTCCCCGCGCGCCCGCACCCGCCGCACGCCCGCGGCAGGATCAGATCCAGCAGCTCCCCCATGCCCCCAGTGTGCGCCTAGCCGGGCAGCACCGGGACCGCGTTGGCCCCCAATCCCGGAACTTCGCGCCAGTAGTCCTCGCGGCCTTCGGGATTGCGGGTCAGTTCGAGCACCGCCCGCGAGTCGGCGACGTACTCCTGATCCACCGCGGCACTGAGCACCCGCACCGGCGGGGTGAGGTTCTGCGAGGTCTGCGACTTGAATTCGGAGCCGTCCACCAGCACCCCGGCCACCGGGTCCACATTGCCGTCACGACCGACCACGACCTTCTCGTCGGTGAGCCAGTCGATCGACACCGCCGGCGTGCTCAGCCCGATGGCCAGCGGCAGCGGTGAGGTCAGCGAGAACTTCCCGTTGGCCTGCGGCACCACGACGGCCACGTACACCTTGCCGTTGGCGATGATCGCGGCCCGCGCCCCGGACGGCGAGATGCGCAGTTCGGTGATCGGGGTGCGCGGGGAGGTGGAATTGGCCGCCGCCGCGACCAGTTCGGCGATGTCGACGTCCTGCACGGACACATTGCCGGTGGCGCGGTCGTGCACGGCGCGGATCACCCGGTCACCGTCGACCACCGACCAGGCGGAGCTGCCGTCGGCGGGCCAGGACGGCCGGGTGAAGGTGCCGCCGGTCGCGACCGGGAAGCCGCCCTGACCGTCGTAGGTGCCGATGATCAGGGTGCGTTCGGGTTCCGGGTCGGGGCGGCCGGACTTGGCGACCGCGGCGACCAGCTGCCCGTCCGGCGACAACCCGACCGACTGCAGGGTGTGGGTGGTGCCGAAAAACCCGGGGGCGGGCACGATTCCGGTGTCGGTGACCGCCACCAGCGCCCCGTCCCGCACCGCGTGCAGGCCGATGCGGTTGCGGCCGATGACATCGGGGCTCTTGGCGTCCACGTCGGCGCGCTGCCAGCCGTTGGCGAACTTGTCGTCGAGCGGTTTGCCGTCGGCGTTGAGCAGGTAGGGCCCTTGCACGTCGGCGTTGGAGAGGGTCAGCACCACCTGCGCGGCCATCAGGTCGCGGCTGGGCGGGTCCAGCGGGGCGGTGCCGGAGAAGTCCACGCCCACACCGCCACCGCCGACGCCGACGTTCTCGGGATCGCCATTGGCCTTGGTGATCGGGCCGCGCAGAGACACCGGCGCGGCCAGCGGATTGCGGACCGCCGGGGCCAGCGCGGCCTGCGGTCCCTCGCCGAGCAGGCTCAGCAGCCGCTGCGCCAGCTGGTCCTTGCGCACCGAGATCCAGCGCAGATCCGGCACCATGGCCAGCCCGGCCAGGTTGGGGAAGAACAGCGAATACCGGTGATAGGACTTGGCGAACGCGGCCTGCTCGACGATGACGCCGGACGGCAGATCCTTGATCCGCCACTGGCCGTCGATCTTCTCGAGGTCGACCTTGGTCTCCAGGGTGCCGTCGGCCGCCCGGTAGGAGCCGTCGGCGGCGAGCTCGCCGATCTTGCGGGCCCGGATCACGTAGGTCGCGTTGTCCCCGGTGCGGGATTCGCGCAGCGTATTGGGCTGTGAGTCCACGATGGTGGTCCCGGCCGCGTCGTCCCACTGCACATTGGCCGCCGGGGACAGGAACTGCCGCGCCGCCTGATGCCGATTGCTGGGATCGGCGGTGGCCTGCAGGAAGTCCAGCAGCAGCTGGTCGGGTTCGCGCCCGGCGATGGGCGGGGTGGGCGCGGTGCTGGTGGGCTGGTGGTCGAGGCTGCCCAGCGCCTGCGGAGCCGAGGAATCGGGCAGGCTCGCGCAGGCGGACAGGGCGAGCAGGCAGCCGATCACGGCCAGCACCCGCCGGGCTGGGGCAGCCCTCATAAGGAGCCGTCCGGCTTGGACGCCGAGGGGAATTCCGGTGCGATGGCGTCGAATCCGGCTTCGCCGTTCGCCGAGCCCGCCGCGCCCTCCGAAGTCCCCGAGCTCGCGGCGTTCTCCGCGTTCCCGGCACTGTCTCCCGCGTTCGCCGCCCCGCCACCGGCCTCCAATTCCAGCGGCGCGGGCGCGGATTCGAGCACGGCCGCCGCGGAGGCGATGGCCTCCGGCGTCGCGTCCGACCCGGCGATATCGAGCGCCAGCTGTTCCGGCGACACCGCGCCGCGAATCTTGGGCGGGTCCAGCGACAGTGGGCTCTGTCCGAGCTTGCGCCCGCGCACCAGCGGCAGGGTGAGCCGGAAGCTCGCGCCCACGCCGATCTCGCCCCAGGCCTCGAGCTTGCCCTCGTGCAGGTTGGCGTCTTCGACGCTGATGGACAGCCCGAGACCGGTGCCGCCGGAGCGCCGCATGCGCGACGGGTCCGAGCGCCAGAACCGGTTGAACACCAGCTTCTCCTCGCCGGGCCGCAGCCCGACGCCCTGATCGCGCACCACGATGGCAACCGCGTTGGCGTCGGTGTCCCCGCGCATGCGCATCAGCACCGGCTTGCCCTCGCTGTGGTCGATGGCATTGGCGAGCAAGTTTCGCAGAACACGTTCGACCCGGCGCGGATCCACCTCGGCGACAAGGGGTTCCTCGGGCATGTCGACCACGAGTTCCACGCCGGATTCCTTGGCCAGGTGCCGCACCGTGGAGACCGCGGCCCGCGCGCACATGCGCACGTCCAGCGATTCCACTTGCAGCTCGGCCACACCCGCGTCGTGGCGGCTGATCTCGAGCAGATCGTTGAGCAGCCCCTCGAAGCGGTCGAGTTCGTTGACGAGCAGTTCGGCCGAGCGCGCCAGCGCCGGGTCCAGGTCGTCGCTGGATCCGTGGATGAGGTCGGCCGCCATGCGCACGGTGGTCAACGGGGTGCGCAGTTCGTGGCTGACGTCGGAGGTGAAGCGTCGCTGCAGATTTCCGAACTCCTCGAGTTGGGTGATCTGGTTGGACAAGCTTTCGGCCATCTCGTTGAACGACATGGCCAGCCTGGCCATGTCGTCCTCACCGCGCACCAGCATGCGCTCTTTGAGTCGTCCGTCGGCGAAACGACTCGCGATCCGCGCCGCGGATCTGATGGGCAGCACCACCTGCCGGGTCACCAGCGCGGTGATCGCGGCCAGCAGCACCAGCAGCACGATGCCGCCGATGAGCATGGTGCCGCGCATGAGCGACAGGCTGCGTTGCTCATTGGTGAGCGGGAAGATCAAATAGATTTCCAGCGAATCGATATCGGCCGAGGGACTGCCGATGATCAGCGCCGACCCCTTGTACCCATCCGGGCTCGAGACGGTGGCGAACTGATAGGAGACCTGGCGCTGCTTGACGAATTGGCGCAGCTCGGTGGGAATCTCCTGAATCGCGCCGGAGGTGATCTCCTGCCCGCTGTCCCCGGTCATGGCCAGGGCGGCCTCGTAACTGCCTGCGGCGCCGCCGGTTTGGGTCCCGCCGGCGCTGGAGAACAGCGCGCGGCGGGCATCGTCCAAACGGCTCTGCTGGGTGCCCGAATCGTGCACTCCGGCAAGTTGATTCTGAACGGTGTTGCGGGCGCGGCCCATCTCCTCGACGGCCGCGTTGATCTTCGCGTCCAACAACCGGTCGGTGATCTGAGAGGTCAGCACGACACCGAGAATCGTGATGACGATCAGCGACAGGGTGAGCGTGGACACGACAACACGCAACTGCAGCGAACGCCGCCACACATGACCCAGTTGCTCGCCGAGATTGCGGAACCAGGCCACCACTACCGCCAGCCACCGCTGAACGCGGTTTCTGGAACCAGCGATCACGGCGGTCCGGCCTTGTAGCCCACACCTCGCACGGTCAGCACGATCTCAGGGTTCTCGGGATCCTTCTCCACCTTGGCGCGCAACCGCTGCACGTGCACGTTGACCAGGCGGGTATCGGCGGCATGCCGGTAGCCCCAGACCTGTTCGAGGAGCACCTCACGGGTGAACACCTGGCGCGGCTTGCGTGCGAGCGCCACCAGCAGATCGAATTCCAAGGGAGTCAGCGAGATCTGCGCGCCACCACGCGTCACCTTGTGCGCGGGCACATCGATGACGATGTCGGCGATGGAGAGCAGTTCCTGCGGCTCCTCCTCGGTGCGGCGCAGGCGGGCCCGCACTCGAGCAACGAGTTCCTTCGGCTTGAACGGCTTGACGATGTAATCGTCGGCGCCGCTTTCCAAACCCAGGACGACGTCGACCGTATCGGTCTTCGCCGTCAGCATCACGATGGGCACTCCCGAATCGGCTCGCAGCACCCGGCATACATCGATGCCGTTCATGCCGGGCAGCATGAGATCCAGCAACACGAGATCCGGGCGCAGCTCCCGGACCGCGGTCAATGCCTGCGTGCCGTCACCGACGACGTGAGGATCGAAACCCTCACCCCGCAAGACGATCGTGAGCATCTCCGCGAGAGCCATATCGTCGTCGACGACCAGAATCTTCGGCTTCATAACGTCTAGTTTGTCACCTCTCCGGCTCTGATTCGGCCGCCACGCCAACACTCGTGACCTGTCGGCGCACATCCAACCCTATCCAGCAACAATTTCCGCGAGGCGCGCGGCAAGTGTTGCCGGTTCGTCACCGGTCCGATGCACCCACCAGCTTCCACGCCAGTTGATTTCGGCCAGCTCACGGTAGACAGTACCGGTGCGGCGCTGCAGACCCCCGTCTTTCTCGTAAGCATCGAGTGCGCGCGCTGTGTCGGCCGCGCCGCGCAGGCGGGCGCGCTCCTCGGCCACATCAACTGGGACATCAAGAAGGATTTGGACATTCGGGGCAGGCAGTCCGAAGCGCTCGAACTCCAATTCCGCGATCCAGGCCACGATTTCACCGTGTGCGTCCTGACCCATCCGCGCCGCCGAATAGGCGGCGTTGGAGGCCACGTAGCGGTCCAGTAGCACGATGTCGTTGTCCGCCAGCAGTTTCGACAGCTCGTCGCGCGCGTCGGCGCGGTCGAGGGCGAACAGCAGCGCCATGGCGTTCACAGACTGGGCGGTATCTCCATGACCGCCGCGCAACGCCTCGGCGGCGAGGTCGGCGTGCACCGAGACGCCATAGCGCGGGAAGGCGAGGGTGGCGACCCGCAGGCCGCGGGCGGTCAGATCGGTGACGACAGCATCGGTCAACGTGCGCTTACCCGCGCCGTCGAGCCCTTCTATCGCGATCAGTGCACCCATGCAGGGGAGAGTACCGAATCCTTGCTATGGTCCGGCCATGACTTCCACCGGAGTGACATCGTTGCAGCTCAAGCGCGCTTTTGTACTACTCGGAGTCACGGTCGCCGCCTTCGGCGCGACGGCGTGCGGCGACACCTCGAGCGACAAGAACTCGTCGTCGACCACCTCCCCGACGGCCGACCCGCACCGGCCCTTCGACCTGCAAGCGCACCGCGGCGGCCGCGGCATGACCATCGAGGAGTCACTGCCCGGCTTCGCCAAGGCCATCGAACTGGGCGTCTCCACCTTGGAACTCGATATCGTGCTGACCAAGGACAAGGTCCCGCTCATCTGGCACGACCCGACCATCCAGGCCGAGAAGTGCACCGACACGGCCGCCGCGTTCCCCGACGATCCGCAGTACCCGTACGTCGGCAAGCTGGTCCACGAGCTCAGCTACGACCAGGTGCACACCCTCGACTGCGGCAAGAAGCTGGCGGGATTCCCCGAGGCGCAGGAGCTTCCGGGCAACAAGATCGCCCGCCTGCCCGAATTGTTTGATCTGGTGAAGACCTACCCGGGCGCGTTCGACACGCTGCGCTACAACGTGGAGACCAAGCTCGAGGCCGAGCACCCCGAACAGTCCGCCACGCCAGAGGAATTCGTCGGCGTCATCCTGGACGCGGTCCAACAGGCCGGGGCCACGCCGAAAGTCGAGATCCAGAGCTTCGACTGGCGCAGCCTGCCCCTGGTGAAGGCGCGCGACGCGAGCATCCCGACGGTCGCCCTCTACGACGCCACCACCTTCAAACCGAACAGCGCGTGGCTGGGCCCGATCCGCTACGAGGAGCACGCGGGCGATCCGCTGGGCGCGATCAAGGCACTGGGAGCGGACATTTCGTCGCCGGATCACCAACTGCTCACCAACGCGGGCGAATACGTGCAAAAGGCGCATGGCCTGAAGATCACCGTGGTTCCCTGGACCGTGAACGACAAGGACATGATCGGCAAGCTGCTGGACGCGGGCGTGGACGGCATCATCACCGACTACCCGAACCGGGCCCGCGAGGTCATGGACGCCAAGGGCTACCCGCTGCCGAAGTCGTTCCGCAAGTAACCGGAGCGGTCCGAAATTACCAATCCGAATCTGAAACGCAACTAAGTCAACCCTTGTAGGGTCCCAGCCAAAGACCCAGCAAGGAGCACACCTGATGAAGTCCCGTCTCGCCGCCGCCACCCTGGCCGCCGCCGCCCTCTCCGCCGCCACCCTGACCGCGGCGGGCGCGGCGTCGGCCGCCCCGCTCCCCCTCGAGCCCGTCACCCCGGTCGCCAACTCCGGCTCCTCGATCCCGTCGGTCCCCTCCGGCTCCGGCGGCTCGGGCTCGAGCAATGTCCTGGGCACCGGCTCCAGCTTCAGCGAATTGGCCAATGCCGCCATCTGCAAGTTCAACGGCAAGACCTGGATCCCCGTCCTGGACATCTGCGTCTGACACGACGCCCCCGTGCCGCCGACCCGAACGGTCGGCGGCACAGCCGTTTCCAGGCCCCCAGAAATCACGGCGCCCTTCTGAAACGCGTTCCTTTTACAGTTTGGACACGCTTCAGCAAGGAGACCCTCGATGAAATCGGCTCTGCTACACCGCCTCCCCACCCTCCTGGCCACCGGCGCCCTCGCCGCCCTCTGCGCCACCGGAGCCGCCCAGGCCACCACGCCCACCCCAGCCCTCCCGGTCAGCAGCGGCTCGTCGGGCTCGAGCTCCGGCTCGGCCATGCTCTCCCAGCTGGAATGCACCCTCCTCGGCATGCAGTGGGACGCGACCGTCCAAGCGTGCGCCTTCCATGGCACAGGGCCCGTCGGTTAGGGGAATCGCAATGAAATCGGCTCCGGCACACCGCGTTCCCCTACTCCTGGCCACCTGCGCCCTCGCCGCCCTGTGCGCCAGTGGGGCCGCCCAGGCCGCCCCACCCGCCCCCGCGACGGCAACCGCGATCGACGGCAGCACGGCCTCGGGTTCCGGCGCGGGCTCCAGCAACGGCCTGTTCGGGCTCCTGTGCACGCTCGTGCACCTCAGCCGGGGCCTACCCCCGGGGTGCAGCTACAGCGACATGCCGCCCGTCGGATAGAGAACACCAACGAGATTCGGCCGGTCACCCTGGGGTGACCGGCCGAATGTTCAGCTGCTACAGCGGGTTTGGCTCAGTAGCGGTAGTGGTCCGGCTTGTACGGGCCTTCCACGTCCACGCCGATGTACTCGGCCTGGTCCTTGGTGAGCTTGGTCAGGGTGCCGCCGAGGGCCTCGACGTGGATCTTGGCGACCTTCTCGTCGAGGTGCTTGGGGAGGCGGTAGACCTCGTTGTCGTACTCGTCCGGCTTGGTCCACAGCTCGATCTGCGCGATGACCTGGTTGGAGAACGAGTTCGACATCACGAACGACGGGTGGCCGGTGGCGTTGCCCAGGTTGAGCAGGCGGCCCTCCGACAGCACGATGATCGACTTGCCGGACTCCTTGAACGTCCAGAGGTCGACCTGCGGCTTGATGTTGAGGCGGTCGGCGCCCGAGGACTCCAGCGCCGCCATGTCGATCTCGTTGTCGAAGTGGCCGATATTGCCCAGGATGGCCTGCGGCTTCATCGCCTTCATGTGATCGAGGGTGATGATGTCCTTGTTGCCGGTCGAGGTGATGACGATGTCGGCGTCGCCGATCGCCTGCTCGACGGTGACGACGTCGAAGCCGTCCATCAGCGCCTGCAGCGCGTTGATCGGGTCGATCTCGGTGACCTGCACGCGCGCGCCCTGCCCGGCCATCGACTCCGCGCAGCCCTTGCCGACGTCGCCGTAACCACAGATCAGCACCTTCTTGCCGCCGATGAGCACGTCGGTGCCGCGGTTGATGCCGTCGATGAGCGAGTGGCGGGTGCCGTACTTGTTGTCGAACTTCGACTTGGTGACCGAGTCGTTGACATTGATGGCCGGGAACACCAGCTCACCCGCGGCGGCGAACTGGTAGAGCCGCAGCACGCCGGTGGTGGTCTCCTCGGTGACGCCCTGCACCGATTCGGCGATCTTGCCCCACTTGCCCTTGTCGGCTTCGAGGCTGGCGCGCAGCAGGTTCAGGAACACCTTGAACTCGGCCGAATGCGTCTCGTCCTCCGGCGGCACCACACCGGCCTTCTCATACTGCGCGCCGCGCAGCACCAGCATGGTGGCGTCGCCGCCGTCGTCGAGGATCATGTTGGCGGGCTCGCCCGGCCAGGTCAGCATCTGCTCGGCGGCCCACCAGTACTCCTCGAGGGTCTCGCCCTTCCAGGCGAAAACCGGAGTGCCCTTGGGCTCTTCGACGGTGCCGTGCGGACCCACCACGACCGCGGCGGCGGCATGGTCCTGGGTCGAGAAGATGTTGCAGGAGGCCCAGCGGACCTCGGCGCCGAGCGAGACCAGGGTCTCGATCAGCACGGCGGTCTGCACGGTCATGTGCAGCGAGCCGGAGATGCGCGCGCCGCGCAGCGGCTGCACATCGTGGTACTCGCGACGCAGGGCCATCAGGCCGGGCATCTCGTGCTCGGCGAGGCGAATTTCCTTGCGGCCGAACTCGGCCTGTGACAGGTCCGCCACCTTGAAATCGATCCCGTTGCGGACGTCTGCGGTCATCATGCTGGACACGGCGGTCGTCATCTGCCTCTCCATGGTCGGCTGCTTGGCGCTAAGGCTAGTCGGTCCGACTTGGTCCCCCCACGGGGCGGCCGACGTGCGTACAGCGTACGCACGTCGGCCGGAGTTTGTCGATGCGAAAACCCTCAGGCCGCAGCCGGATAGTCGTGCGCGGCGAGAATGCGCTGCCGCTTGCGGGGCTGGATATTGGCCCGGCTCACATCCCCCGCGTAATGCGCGAGCAGCCGCGGGTCCATGACCATGCGCCACAGCGGCGGGAACAACGCCAGCAACAGCATGGTGGCATAGCCCGCCGGAAGCTGCGGGGCCTCTTCGGAAGAGCGCAGCGTCTGATAGCGACGCCCCGGATTCGCGTGGTGATCACTGTGCCGCTGGAGATGGAACAGGAAGATATTGGTGACCAACCGGTCGCTGTTCCAGCTGTCGCGCGGCGAGCAACGCGCCCAGCCGCCGTTCGGCCGACGCCGCCGCAGCAACCCGTAATGCTCGACGTAGTTGATGGTTTCGAGCAGGGCCGCGCCGATCACCGCCTGCAACAGCAGGTACGGCAGGATGCGCCAGCCGTAAACGCCCAGCAATGCGCCGAACAGCACGGCGGTCATAGCCCACGCCTGGAGGATGTGGTTGTGGACACTGAACCACCGGTAGCCCTTGCGCCGCAGCCGTCCGCCCTCGATCTCGATAGCCGAGCGGAAACCGCCGATCACACTGCGGGGCAGGAACTCCCACAGCGACTCCCCCATCCGCGCGCTGGCCGGGTCCTCCGGCGTCGCGACACGGGCGTGGTGGCCCTTGTTGTGCTCGACGAAGAAGTGCCCGTAACCCGATTGCGCCAGGGCGATTTTCGACAGCCAGCGTTCCAGGTGCTCGACCCGGTGGCCGAGTTCGTGCGCGGCATTGATGCCGATGCCGCTGACGAACCCGAGCGTGGCCGCCAATCCCAGCTTGTTCGGGATGGACAGGTCGTCTCCGGCCCACATGTAGGCGGCGATTATCAACCCGGCCAGCTGCACAGGCAGGAACATGTAGGTACACCACCGGTAATACCGGTCGCCGCTGAGTAGTTCGTAGTCCTCGTCGCGCGGATTGGTGCCGTCTTCCCCGACGACCCAGTCCAGCACGGGAATCACGATCAGAACGATGATCGGACCGATCCACCAGAACACCGTGAGCTTGGTATGGAGCACCAGCTGCGACGGCAACAACGCACTCGCGGGTGCGATCAACCCCAGCACCCACAGGTGGCGTTTCGGATCCGGCGAACCCGACCGTTTGCCAACCATTTGCACATTTGCCCCGCTAATCAGATACCTCTTACAACTCGCCGCTACATATCTTGAAACTTAGCCGCTGTTACAGCACGTGGTCGCGGCGAAAGGTGGCAACTGTTACATCATGAGCAGTCGGTTCTCGTGCAACTGCTCATGTGGTGCCAGTCACCCGACCGCACTGGCAAACCCACGGCTGCATCGCCGAACTCGACGGCTGTGTCGATCAGCGGCACCACACGTAACGCACCTGCGGCCGCCCCGTCCGACCGTAGTCGGTTCGCCGTTCCACCACGCCGTCTTCGGCCAGACGCTCCAGGTATCGCCACGCCGTGACCCGGGATACCCCGACCGCGCGCCCCGCCTCACCCGCCGACAGACCGTCGGCCGCCGCGCGCACCACCCGCGACACCTCGTCCATTGTCTGCGGCGCAATGCCTTTCGGCATACTGGAGCGCTGGTCCGGCGTGCGCAGCGCCCCGAAGGCGCGGTCGATGTCGTGCTGCGAGATCGCGGTCTCGCCGGCCGGCAGGGCCGCCCGGTATTCCAGATAGCGCTCCAGCTTGTCGCGGAAGGCCGCAAAGGTGAAGGGCTTCAACAGATACAGCACCACCCCGTGCGAGACCGCCGCCCGCACCATGGCCAGATCCCGCGCGGAGGTGACCGCGATGACGTCGGGCCGCGGCCGCAGCCCGGCCAGCGCGGCCGCGACGGCGAGGCCGCTCATATCCGGCAAGCCGATATCCATCAGCACCAAATCGACGGGGGCGCCGGAAGATTGTGACCTTTTCGCGATCGAGAGGGCGTCGCGTCCGGTGTGCACGACGGCGACCACCACGAAGCCCGGCAGCCGCTCCACATAAGACCGATGCGCCGCAGCGATTTTCGTCTCGTCCTCGACGATCAGCACCCGAATCGGATTCCGGCTCTCCGGGGTCATCGCGAGAACCTCACGATCACCGCGGATTCCGGCTCGCGCCGGGCCCGCAGCTCGCCGCCGTGCCGCGCCACCAGCCGCCGGACCAGCGCCAATCCCAGACCGTGGTGGTCGGTCTTGGTGGAGTACCCGCGCTCGGTGGCGCGGCTGAACAATTCCTCGGACATGCCGGGCCCGCTGTCGGCGACGCGGACGTAGAGGTCCGAGTCCTCCCGGCGCACGGTCACTTCCACCCACGCGTCCTCGTCGTGCCCGACCTCGTCGAGCGCATTGTCTATGAGATTGCCCAGCAGCGTGACCATCTCGTTGGGGGTGAGCGGATCGGTGGTGTCGAGCAGGGTGTCACCGGTGACGGTCAACTCGACCCCGTACTCGGCAGCTTGTTCCACCTTGCCCAGCAGCAACGCCACCACGGCCGGCTCGGCGACCGCTCCGGTGAGCCGGTCGATGAGGGCCTGGGAGAGTTCGATTTCCGCGGTCGCGAAGTTCACCGCTTCCTCCGCCCGGCCCAGCTCAACCATGGTCACCACGGTATGCAGCCGGTTGGCGGCCTCGTGCGCCTGGGCCCGCAGCGATTCGGCGAACCCGCGCACCGAGTCGAGTTCGCCCAGCACGTCCCGCAATTCGGTGTGGTCGCGCAGGGTCAGCACGGTGCCGATGCGTCGACCGCCGTGCTCGACGATGTCCTGGTTCACCACCAGCACCCGGTCGGGGGTCACATGCATCTCGTCGCGCACCACCCCGGTTCCCAAGCGCTGCAACGACACCGGCAGATCCGAGCGTTTGATCGGCCCGTCCGGCAGATCCAGCAGCAGCCGGGCCTGATCGTTGACCACCTCGGCGTGCTCGTCGGAGCGGTCGAACACCAGCAGCCCTTCGTGGATCGAATGCAGCACCGCGTTGTGATGCTCGTACAGGGCGCGCAGCTCGCCCGGGCCGAGCCCGTGCGTCTGCCGTAACAGTCTGCGCCGCAACAGCAGTGAGCTGAGCGTGGCCAGCAACAGCCCCGCCAGCGCCGCCGCCAGGATGATCGGGAACTGCTCGCGCACCTGCGCCCCGATATGGGTGCGGGTGACTCCCGCCGACACCAGCGCCACGATCCGCCCGTCGCCGTCCCGCACCGGTGTCACGGCCCGGATCGAGGGCCCCAGTGTGCCCGTGTAGGTCTCGGTGAAGGTCTCCCCCGCCAGCGCGCGATCGATATTGCCGCTGAACGGCTTTCCGATCTGCGCCGGATCGGTGTGGGTGTAGCGGGTCCGGTCCGGGGCCATCACCACGATGAAGTCCATGCCGGTCGACTTGCGGATGGACTCGGTCACCGGCTGCAGCAGCACGGTCGGATTCGGCGCACGCACCCCCGCCAGCGTGGACGGCGACTGCGCCACGGTCACCGCGGTATCGGTGACCTCCGCCCGGGTGGCGTCGTCCTGGACGCGACGGGTCTGCAGCACCGCCAGCACCGCACCCGCCGCGATCACCATCGCCAGCACCAGCACTTGCACCACGAACACCTGCCCGGCCAGGGTGCGCCGGGCCCGGGTACCTCTCACAGCTCCTCCGGGTACTTCATGAACATAATTTACGAAACAGTGACCGCCGTCACTCCGCCAACCAAGATTCTGTGCTGAACACCCCACCCCGGAGGCACCGAACACGATGAGCGATACGACTACACGACAGCGCCGAGACCGTACCCATTGGCTCTACCTGGCCGTCATAGCGGCCGTCCTCGCGGGCATTCTGGTCGGCTGGCTGGCTCCGGGTTTCGGCAAGAGCGTCGGTGAACTGGGCACCCTGTTCGTCAACCTGATCAAGATGATGATCACCCCGGTCATCTTCTGCACCATCGTGCTCGGCATCGGTTCGGTGCGCGCGGCCGCCAAGGTCGGCAAGGTCGGCGGTCTCGCCCTCGGCTACTTCCTCGTCATGTCGACGGTCGCGCTCGGCATCGGCCTGCTGGTCGGCAATCTGCTGCATCCGGGTTCGGGCCTGAACGTGGCCGCTCATGCCAAGGAGGTCACCAAGTACGCGACCGACGCCAAGGCCGCGGGCGGGACCTGGCAGTTCCTCGAGGACATCGTCCCGACCTCGCTGCTGTCCTCGCTCACCTCGGGCAAGGTGCTGCAGGCGCTGTTCGTGGCGCTGCTGGTCGGCTTCGGCATCCAGGCGATGGGCAAAGCGGGCGAACCGATCCTGCGCGGGGTGGCCTCGGTGCAGAAGCTGGTGTTCCGGATCCTGACGATGATCCTGTGGCTGGCCCCGATCGGCGCGTTCGGCGCGATGGCGAACGTGGTGGCGCGCACCGGGCTCGACGCGGTCAAGCAGCTGGCGCTGCTGATGGTCGCCTTCTATCTCACCTGCATCGTCTTCATCTTCGGTGTGCTCGGCATCCTGCTCCGCGCGGTCACCGGCGCGTCGATCTTCAAACTGGTCCGCTACCTGGCGCGTGAATACCTGCTGATCTTCGCGACGTCCTCGTCCGAGTCGGCGCTGCCGCGCCTGATCGCCAAGATGGAGCACGTCGGCGTGGACCGCACCACCGTGGGTGTGGTTGTCCCGACCGGGTATTCGTTCAACCTCGACGGCACCGCCATCTACCTGACCATGGCCACCCTGTTCGTGGCCGACGCCATGGGCAAGCCGCTCGCCTGGCACGAGCAGATCGGCCTGCTGCTGTTCATGATCATCGCCAGCAAGGGCGCGGCCGGTGTCACCGGCGCGGGCCTGGCCACCCTGGCGGGCGGGCTGCAGAGCCACCGGCCGGAACTGCTGGACGGCGTCGGCCTGATCGTCGGCATCGACCGGTTCATGTCGGAAGCCCGTGCGCTGACCAACTTCTCGGGCAACGCCGTGGCGACCCTGCTGGTCGGCACCTGGACCAAGACCGTCGACCCGGCCCGGGTGACCGCGGTGCTCAACCGCGAGATCCCGTTCGACGAGGCCACCATGGTCGACGATCACGCCGCCGACGACGGCCCGGCCGACAAGCCCGCCGAAAAAGACCTGGTTCCCGCCTGACCCCAACCCCTGGGCGGAACCGGGACCGCCGGCGCATTTTCCCCCCGTATGCGCCGACGGGACCCGCACAGACCCTGGTGCTAGACGCCGACCGCGTCCAGCGCCAGGGTCGCGGCGATGGCATTGGCCAGCTCCGCACCCTTGGTCTCGAAATGCCGTGAGAAGTAGGCCAGGTGCTCACCGTGCTCGTGGAAGTGGTGCGGCGTCAGCACCGCCGAGAACACCGGCACATCGGTCTCCAACTGGACCCGCATGAGCGCGTCGACCACGGTCGAGGCCACGAAATCGTGCCGGTAGATACCACCGTCGACGACCAGCGCGACACCGGCGACGGCGGCGTAGGAGCCACTGTTGGCCAATCGCTTGGCCTGCAACGGGATTTCGAAAGCGCCGGGGACCTCGATGATGTCCACCTCGGCATGACCCCGCTCGGCGAGCCCCGCCTTGGCGGCCTCCACCGCCTTGTCGACGATCTCGCTGTGCCAGCGCGCGGCGACGAGGGCGATGCGATTCGACTTGGGTGACATGGGGATTCCTCCTGTTCGCGATGTCACCCAGGGCATAGACGCGAACAGGCCCATCCGCGCGGGCGGATGTGCCGGTGCCGCGTTCTCTTTCATCCGGACTGTGACCGTCGGCCCCGGGATCACACCGGAATCTGCTCGACCCGGACGATCGGAACCATCCGGCGCTCGCGGGCTCGTGCACCCGGATCGGTCCGGATGCCATTACCGCCGGTGGGGAATTCCACCCCGCCCTGAGAACGTGTACTACCGAAAGGTAACACGGGCCCTCAGGGCGGGGAAGAGATGGACTCGCTCAGCGCAAAAGCCCGAACCAGCTCAGTGCAAAAGCACATCCGCGTCGGCGGGCAGTCCGTCGACGGGCCACCACGCCAGATCCGTGGACTCCGAACTCCGCACCGGCACAGCCCCTTCCGGGGCGACGATCTTGAACAGCAGATCCAGGTGCCGGGTCGGCACCCCCAGCGAGCATTTGATGGGATGCGCCTGCGCCCCGTAGAGCCCCGGCGCCAGCACCAAACCCTCGATCCCCGACTCCTCGGTGGCCTCGCGGTACGCCGCGGCCGCGACCGTATCGTCCGATTCCTCGCAGTGCCCGCCCAATTGGATCCACCGCCCGACCCGAGGATGCAGCGTCAGCAAGACCTGACTCTCGTCATGCGAGAGCACAATGGCCGAGGCGGTGATGTGCCCGGCGGCGTGCTCCCGCAGGCACCCGCGCGGCGCGGACCCGAGAAAAGCCAGCATGGCCTCTCGAAGAGACTGCTCGGCACCCGTTGCCGGATCCCACGTTTCGAGCAATTCCGTCGCCGACTTGTGCAACGACTCCGCGCTCACAGCTCGACCAGGCCGATGCCGGGATCGCCCGCTTCGCGCGGCGCGATCTCGTCCAGCGGGTAGCCGATCGCGATGGCACCCAGCGGATTCCAGTCCGCCTCCAGGCCCAGCACATCACGGGTGACGTCCGGCGCGAAAATGGTCGAGCCGATCCAGCAGCTGCCGACGCCACGGACGGCCAAGGAGACCAGCAAGCCCTGGACCGCCGCGCCCACCGCGACCGTGAACATGGTCCGCTCGGCCGCACGACGCGTTTCGTCCGGATAATCGTGTGCGCCGTCGGGCACACAGAACGGGATGATGACCTCGGGGGCGTCGAAGAGGATCTGGCCGCGCGCGATTCGCTTGGCAATACTCTCTTCCGACTTGCCGTCCCGGGTCAGGTCCACGCGCCACGCGTCCGCCATCGCGTTCAGCAGTTGCTCGCGCTTGGCGCGATCGCGCAGCCATACGAACCGCACCGGATGGGTGTGATGCGGGGCGGGCGCGGTCAGCCCGGCGGCCACGGCCTCGCGAATGATCTCCGGCTCCACGGCCGTGTCCGCGAACTGTCGCACCGAGCGCCGCAGCGGCACCGCCTGTTTGCGGCCGAGATCGATGGCTTCCTCTGTGCCAAGCCAGAACAGATCCTCTTCGCCGCCGCGCAACAGGCTGGCGGCGTTCGATCCGTCGTCGGTGTATTCGAAGCCGCGCACGACCGCGACGGGGACGCCGCCGAGCTTGCCCTTGGCCAGGTCCGCGGCAGCGGCGAGCTCATCGGCCACGGCCACCAGTGTCACGTGCAGCTCGTTGCCCTGCCCGTCGACCGCGCCGTTGTAGTCGTGCAAGACGCGCAGCCCGGACGCACCGATGGCCGCGTCGATCTGGCCATTGCGCCAGGCCCGCCCCATGGTGTCGGTGATGACCACGGCCACCTGGACACCGAGGCGTTCGGCCAGCGCGGTTCGCAATGCCTTGGCCGAGGCGTCCGGATCCACCGGCAGCAGCACCAGTTCACCCTGCTCGACATTCGAGCCGTCGACCCCCGAGGCCGCCTGCACGATGCCGAGCTTGTTCTCGGTGATCAGGGTCCGATTCTTGCGCGCGAGCACGCGGACGGACTCCTCGAGCACCAGCCGCCGCCGCGCCTCGTCGCGTTCCTCCGGATCGCTCGGCACGCTCACGATGCGACCCTCGGCCTTGGCGACGATCTTGCTGGTGACCACCAGCACGTCCCCGTCCTGTAGCCAAGGCGCTTGCGCCGCAATGGCTTCCGCGACATCGTCGCCCGGCCGAAACTCCGGCAGGCCCGGAACAGGAAGAATGCGCAGTTCATTGCCGGATGCGTGGTCCGTACCCGTATACGTGGAATCCGTTGTCACGGTTTGACTCCCGCGATATCGAGGGCCTGGCGCACCATCTCGGCGGTGGTGGCGGGATCGGTCATGAGCAACGGAATCGCCCGGACTTCGACGCCCGGAACATCGGCCACGTCGCCCGTGTGGATGAGCCAGCCGTCCAGAATTCCGGTGCCGGAGCGCGCCCCGTAATAGTTGCCGACAGCCTCCGCGGTGGTCTCCACGCCGATCACCGACAGGCACTCATCCGCCATGCCCCGCAACGGCTTTCCGCCGATCACCGGCGACAGACCGATCACCTTGGCGTCCGTTGTGCGCAGTGCGCCGCGTATGCCCGGAACCGAAAGGATGGCTCCGACGCTCACCACGGGGTTGGAAGGGGCCAGCAACACCACGTCAGCCGACTCTATGATTTCCGTCACACCCGGGCCCGGTTTCGCAGCATCTGCCCCAATAGTCACGAATCCATGGGTCTCTACGTTCGCCCGGTACCGAACCCACCACTCTTGGAAATGGATCGCGCGAAGTTC
>NZ_JBSGBY010000060.1:0-21777 GCF_053601505.1 Nocardia sp. NPDC004722 | reverse complement strand
GCGGCGGCCACGGTATTGCGCGCGATGCCGAGGTCGGCGGCGAGGCCGCGGTAGGGCGGCAGCCGGGTCCCGGGGGCGAGCCGTCCGGACCGGATGGCGTCCCGCAGCGCCGACATGAGCTGCGCCCGAAGGCCACCCGGGCCGGTGAGATCCAGGTGCAGATCGGCACCGGCCGTATCGAAGCCGGAATTGGCCCAATCTTCTGCCACGGAAATGCACCTTATCAGTGGGTCTTTTACTCCGTAGTTTCGTGAATGACCAGTTTCGTGAATGACCGTCCTCGGACGAAAGGTTCCCGCCATGTCGACCGCCGTCGCCCCCGCCCAGGTTCGCTCGCCCGTCAAGGGCTGGTTGGCCGTCGGCGCGGTGGCCCTGGGCATCTTCTCCCTCATGACCTCCGAACTGCTGCCGGTGGGTCTGCTCACCCCGGTCGGGGCGGCGCTGCACGTCTCCGAAGGCGTTGCGGGGCTGATGATCACCGTGCCCGGCCTGGTCGCCGCCGTCTCCGCGCCCCTGGTCACCGTCGTCACCGGGCGGGTGGACCGCCGGATCGTGCTCGCGGTGCTCATCGGCCTGATGGGCGCGGCCAACCTGGCCTCCAGTCTCGCCACGAGTTTCGCGGTGGTGCTGGCCGCGCGATTCCTGATCGGCATCGCCGTCGGCGGCTTCTGGTCCCTCGCCGGGAGCATCGCCCTGCGACTGGTGCCCGAACACCACGTCGCCCGCGCCACCGCCGTGATCTTCGGCGGTGTCGAAACCGCCTCGGTCCTGGGCGTTCCCACCGGCACCTTCCTGGGCGACCTGAGCGGCTGGCGCACCGCCTTCGCCGTGGTCGGCTTGCTGGGGCTGGTGTCGGTGGTGAGCATGGTGTTGCTGCTGCCCAGCCTGCCCGCCCAGCAGTCGATCCAACTGCGTGATCTCCCCGCGGTTTTCCGGTCCAACGCGGCGCTGCGCCTGGCACTGCTGCTGACCTTCCTGGTCATCACCGGGCACTTCCTGGCCTACACCTTCATCCGCCCGATCCTGCACGAGCACGGTGTCGGCGCGGTGGCCACCGGCATCCTGCTGCTGGTCTTCGGCGTCGCCGGGATCTCCGGCAATTTCCTCGCCGGGGCGCTGGTCGCCAGGAGCCTGCGCGGCAGCACCGTAGCCATCGTCGTGGCGCTCGGCGCCTCGTTGTCGGCGCTGGCCCTGTTCGACGTGAATACCGTTGCGGCCGCGGCGATCCTGATGCTGTGGGGTCTCGGCTACGGCGCGGTCCCCGTCATCTTCCAGACCCGCATCATGCGCGCCGCCCCCGACGCCACGGAAGCCGCTTCCTCGCTGTTCGTCTCGATGTTCAACTTCTCCATCGCTCTCGGCGCGCTCGCCGGTGGCCTGGCCGTCGACCACGCGGGCCCGACCAGCGTCCTGTGGCTGGGCGGCGCGCTGTTGGCCCTCGCCCTGCTGGCTCTGGCCCGCCGGCCCGTGGTTCGATCCTAGGTATGACCGAGAGCGGGCAAGAGACGGTGGTATCGGTGGAGCGCGAGGTCGCGGCGAATGCGGGGGTGATCTTCGAGCTGATCGTGGATCCCGCGGCGCAGCCGACCTGGGACGGCAACGACAACCTGGCGGAAGCCGAAGCGGGACATCGGGTTCGCGGTGTGGGCGAAGTGTTCGAGATGACGCTGACGAACGGGATGGTCCGGGAGAACCACGTGGTGGAGTTCGAGGAGGGACGGCGGATCGCGTGGCTGCCTTCCGAACCGGGCGCGCAGCCGCCGGGGCACCTGTGGCGCTGGGAGCTGGAACCGCTGGGGGACGACGCGACCCGGGTGCGCCACACCTACGACTGGACGAATCTGCGCGACGAGAAGCGCCTGGTGCGCGCGCGGGCCACCAACGCGGACATGCTGTTCGCATCGCTGGATCGGCTCGCGGCGCTGGCCGAGAAGGGCTGAGCCGCAGGCCGCGGACCTGCCGATCGGGGCCTAGGATGTCGCTTCTTGAAGCGCACGCGCCGACGTGGTGGTGAACCGGTAGTCGCTCAATGGGAAATGCCGGTTCTCCCAGTACATTTCGAGTTGGGTCGACGGCCGGAACGCCGCGCCGTCACCCTGGTAGTTGATGTAATAGGTGTTCGAGCTGACGCAGCCCTGCGTGAACAGGTGCGTCTTCTTGGCACGCTCGTCCATGCGCGCGAAGTAGCGGTCGTGCGGCTCCTGCCGGACCTCCACCCGGGTCGCGCCGCGCCGCCGAGCCTCCTCGATGACGCGCGCGGCATGCGCGGAGGTCGATTCGATGAGCGGGATATAGGAGCCCGGCGCATACGCGTACGGCCCGACGATGAGGAAGGCGTTCGGGAATTTCGGTACCGACACACCCTGGTATGCCTGGAAACGGTGGGTATCCCAGAACTCGCCGAGTTCGAGCCCGTCGCGCCCGTAGATCGGATACGGCGGCGTGTACCCCTTCTCCATCACCTTGAATCCGGTGGCGCACAGCACCATATCGAATTCCCGCTCGCGCCCGTCGGAGCTCACGATGCCGGTCGGCGTGAAGCGTTCGATGCCGTCGGTGACCAGATCCACGTGGGAACGGGTGAAGGTCTTGAAATAATCGTTGGAGATCGACGGCCGCTTGCAGCCGAACCGGTAGTCGGGGGTGAGCTTGCGGCGTAGCTCACGATCGCGCACCTGGCTGAAAAGATATGCCTTCATGGCGGTTTCGGCGACCGTCAGCCCGGCGGATGTGATCCGCGGATAATTCGAGATGGCCAGTCCCGCACCCAGTCCCGCATTCACGCCGACATTGCCGACCGTCCGGATCAGATATTGCAGCGGCGCGAAATTCAGCATCGCGTTCGCCGTCGCACCCATCGGGAAGTCCGGTTTCGGTCCGATCCAGATGGCCCGGCGCTGATAGACCGTCAACTGCGAAACATCCTTGGCCAGTTGCGGAATCGCCTGCAAGGCCGTCGCCCCGGTGCCGATCACCGCGACCCGCTGCCCTCGAGAGTCGTAGTCGTGATCCCACCGGGAACTGTGCATGATCTTGCCGGTGTAGTCGTCGATCCCCGCGATCTCCGGTTTGTGCGGCTGCTCCAGTCCGCCGACCGCGCCGATGACATGCCGTGCGGTGAGCTCCGTCCCGTCCTCCAGGCCGATCCGCCACAGGTCGAGCTGCTCGTCGAACACGCCCCGCACCGCGCCCGAACCCAGCCGCAGCTTGTCCCGCAGCCCCTGCCGATCGACGACTTCCTCGGCGTAACGCTGTAATTCGACCCCGGGCGCGAAGAACCGCGACCACTGCGACCGCGGCTGAAAGGAGAAGTTGTACACCGGCGACGGCACATCCACGGCCACCCCCGGATAGGTATTGGCCAGCCAGGTCCCGCCGACCCGGTCCCATTTGTCGATGAGCACGAAATTCTCGATCCCGGCGCGGCGCAGCGCGACACCCGCGCCGATACCGCCCAGCCCGGCGCCGACGATCACGACCTCGTAGGCAGGTAGCGGCGCGGAGCCATTCCGGGAACCATTGGTGGAACTCATGATGCAGACCTCGAATCCAGGATCGATCAGACGACCGGGGCCGTCGCCGCTTGCGCGATGACCTCCGGAAGTTGTTGCCGCCGCAGCTTTCCCGCCGTCGTGCGCGGCAGTTCGGGCACGAAAACGATCTCGCGCGGCACCTTGTAATTGGCCAGGGTGGTCTTGATATGCCGTTGCAGCACGGTCGCACTCGCGCGCGAGCCAGGCTTGAGCACGACCGCCGCCGCCAGCCGCTGCCCGAACTCGTCGTCGGGCATCCCGACCGCACCGGCGTCGGCGACGGCCGGATGCGCCAGCAGCGCCTCCTCGACTTCTTGAGGGAAGACATTCTCGCCGCCGGAGACGATCATGTCGTCGGAACGGCCGTCGATGTAGAGCCTGCCCTCGGCATCGAAATGCCCGAGATCGCCGGAGTCCATGTGCTTTCCGACCATCTCCTTGGTGCGGCCGTCGCTGTAACCGTGGAACATGCTCGGGTTCTTGTTGACGACGCGGCCGGTCACCCCCGGCGGCAGTTCGCGGCCGTCACGGTCGACGATGCGGATGTCCACGATCCCGGTCATCGGCCGGCCGACGGTGCCGGGCGCGGCCCGCAGATCCGCGGGCGTGGCCAGGGTTCCGGCCCCGGTCTCGGTGGAGGCGTAGCCGTTGAACAACACCTCGCCGAACTCGTCCTGGAAGGCGGTGGCCAGCCACGGCGGCAGCGGCGCGGCCCCACACACCACCATGCGCAGGCTGTCCACGTGATAGCCGCGGCGGTCGGATGGCGGCAGATCCATGATGCGTTTGAGCATGGTCGGCACCAGGCAGGCGATCTGTACGCGGTGCCGTTCGATATCGGCGAGCACCGTCTCGGCGTCGAAACGCTCGTGCACCAGCGCCGTCGAACCGAGCAGGAACGCGGCGGTGAGCGCCAGGAAACCGTAGGTGTGATGCAGCGGCGGCGCGATCACCATGGGCTGCCCGAGCCGTGGAATCGGTTCGACGCGAGCCAGATCCGCGATCGCCAGCACCATGCGCGGATGCAGCCCCGACAGCCCGGCCGCGCTCACTCCCAGCTGCCGGGGCGCGCCCTTCGGCACCCCGGTGGTGCCGCCGGTCAGCAGGATCAGCGCGCCCCCGGTCGCGGGCTCGCGCACCGGCGGGCCGCCCGCCGCGACCAGCTCCGCCACCGTCGGCAGCCCGCCCGCCGCGCCGCGTACCACCGCGCGATGCCCGGCGTACCCGGATTTCTCGATCTCCCGGTGGAATTCGCCGTCGTAGAGCAGCACCTCGACGCGTTCGCGGGCGAGCACCTCGCCGATCTGCGGTCCGGCGAACCCGTAGTTCAACGGCACCAGATCCGCGGAAAGCCGCGCGGCCGCATAGGCCGCCAGCACGAAGCCGCGATGGTTGCGGCACAGCACGCCGACCCGCTGCCCGCGCCCCACACCCCAGCGCGCCCGCAATGCCGCCGCCAGACGCTGGACCTGTCGATCGAGTTCGGCGGCGGTGATCGGGCCGTCGTCGTCGATCACGGCCGGGCGGTCCGGAAACCGCGCCGCGAACGCCGAGAGCGTGGTCGCCAGGCCGACGCCGCCGCGTAAAGCCCAGGCCAGCTGAGGAATTCGAGTCGGGGGCAGCAGGCCGAGTGCCCCGCTGGCCGGGATCCGGCCCGCGACCGTCACCGCGTCGTCGAGCAGATTGACGGCCTGCTCGACCCGCCCGATCGGCCCGGCCCAGTCGACGGGGCGATTGTTCCAGTTGCCCGCCTTGGCGTAGAGCGTGAGCAGGCGTTGCGCCGCACGGGAATTGTCGAGCGCGTAGGACAGCGGCGCGCTCGCCCGCTCCCACCACGGCCGGATCGCCAGCGGGCGATCCACGATGGCCCGGCACACCATGCCCGCCGCCTCCTCGGTCGACATGCTCGGGGTGTAGCGGTAGATCCGGTACGGCCCCAGCATGTCCGAGCGCACCAATTGCAGGTGCACACTGGTGACGTCGATGCCGTCGGCCCGCAATTCCGGTGCGGCGCCGCGCAGCCAGGAATTGAACGCCGATTTGGAGGCGATATAGGCGGTCCAGCCGACGGCCGGGCCGTGCACACCGGCGGTGCTGATATTGACGATGTGGCCCTGCCGCCGTGCCCGCATGGACGGCAGCAGGCTCAGCACCAGGCGCACCGGGCCGAGGTAGTTGATGTGCGCGGTGTCGTCGAAATTGTCCCAGCGGTCCAGGGAATCCGAGAGCCAGCGGCGAATCGACTTGCCCGCGTTGTTGACCAGCACATCCACCCGGCCGTGGTCGGCGAGCACCTGTTCGATCAGCTCGGCGCAGGTGTCGGGGTTCGACAGGTCCGCCGGATACGGGTGCACGGATCCCGGGAGATCGGCTGTCTCCGACCGTAATTCCTCGAGCAGGGCGGCACGGCGGGCGACCGCCAGCACGGTCGCGCCGTTGGCGGCCAGCCGCAGCGCGGTGGCCCGGCCGACGCCCGAGGACGCGCCGGTCACCAAGATCACCTTCCCGGCCACGGCCGGGGTCAGGCGGCGGTCGCTGATGCCGTATCCGGTGGCGCCCAGCGCGATCCGGACGGACTTCGGCAGTTCGAACATGGCACGACTTCCTTGTCGAGCGAGTAGCGGTGTCGAGCGAGTGACGGTCAAGCGGTGAGGCGGTCGAATTCGTAGTCCGAGAACGGGAATCGGTGATGCGCGCGCCGCGCCGAGAAGAAACCCGTCGGGCGGATGTAGGTGCTGTCGCCCTGCGAATTGCGGTAGTAGGTCGGCACGTGCGCGTTCAGCTCGGACAGGTAGTAGCGCATGGCCTCACCGTGCCGGTAGATCCGGTGATGGTAGGCATCGGCGACCTCCTGGCGGACGGCGACGAAGGTGGCTCCCCGCCGCCGCGCCTCCGAAATCGCCCGCACCGCATGGTCGGCGGTCATCTCGACGAAGGCATGCCAGCCGCTGCCCGACCACGAGTACGGGCCCACCAGCGTCCACCGGTTGGGCAGGCCGGGCAGCGATACGCTCTCGTACGCCTGTAAACCCTGCTCGGAGTAGTACTTGCCGAGGTCCATGCCGTCGCGTCCGACCACCATGCCGGGGGTGTAGGTCTCCGGATCGGAGAACACGTGATAGCCGGTGGCCAGCACCACCATGTCGAATGCGCGTTCCTCACCGTCGGCGGTGCGGATGCCGTCGGCGGTGAACCGCTCGATCGGAGTGGTCACCAGATCGACATTGGGCCGGTTGAAGGCCAGCAGATACCCGGTATTGGCGGTCGGCCGCTTGGCGATCGGACCGTAGCCGGGGGTGAGGCCCGCGCGAATCTCCGGGTCGCGCACCATGAGTCGCAGCAGCCCGCGATACCCGGTGATGGCCGCGGCGTCGATGGCCCGCATGGTCGGCCGGACCACCGGCATCGGCGCGTTCGACATGGCCCGCAGCGCGGCGTCGACCACCACCAGGGCCGCCCCGTGCACACCCGCCTGCACGCCGGGGACGCGCAGCACGGCCCGCACCGCGCGCGGGATGCGCGGATTCGGTTTGGGCACACACCACACCGGGGTGCGCTGGTAGACGGCGAGACTGCCCACCGTGCCCGCGATGGCCGGGGTGATCTGCACCGAACTGGCCCCGGTGCCGATGATCGCGACCCGCTTGCCCAGCAGGTCGTAGTCGTCGTCCCAGTCCGAGGGGCGCTGAATCTTGCCGCGATACTCGGCGAGTCCCGGGATGCCTGGATCCAGCTTGGGGCTGATGAACGCGCCCACCGCGCTGATGACGAACCGGGCGGTCGTCACCCCGCCGCCCTCCAGACGCAGGTTCCAGCAGTGACGGTCCTCGTCCCACTCCTCGCCGGTGACCGTGGCGCCGAAGCGGATGTGCGGATACAGCCCGAAGCGCCGCGCGACCGCCATGTGATAGCGCTTCACCTCCGCACCGGCGGCGAACAGCCTGGTCCAGTCCGGATTGCGGGCGAAGGAGTACTGGTAGGCCAGCGACGGGATGTCGACTTCCAGTCCCGGATAGTGATTCTCGTGCCAGCTGCCGCCGACCTCGTCGGCGCGCTCCAGAATCACGAAGTCGCGTACCCCGGCCCGCTTCAGCTTCACCCCCGCCGCGATGCCGCCGGGCCCCGCGCCGATGACGGCCACCTCGTGGTCGGGGACCGGCAGTTTCGTTGCCGAGGTGTCGGTGGATGCACTGGTCACGGTGTCGTTGGATGTAGTGGTCACGACGGTGGGGACCTTCCGGACGGACTCCGGGCGCTACGCTGCGCCTGTCCCACCAGAGTAAGTCTGTCTGGGACAGTGATCAAGACCTGTTGCGGCAGCGATGATCTCAGCCCGCGGCGACATCCGAGGTCACGGCGCCCGCGCGCCGCCGCCGCACCGCGGCCAGATCCGTCGGACGATCCGGGGCCGGATCGTCGGTGCGCGCACGGTAGCGGTCCATCACCGCGCGGAACTCCGGTGACCAGCGCAGGATCTCATCGCGCATCGGCCCGGTGGTGTCGAGCTGCGCCACCAGACCGAACAGCGTGACCAGCGCGCGCTGGAACGGCATCAGGTACGCGGGCACCCCGAGCTGTCGATAGGCATTGCTCAGCTTCGGGCTCACGGCATCGAGCGTGCGACCGCGCAGCCAGCCGATATCCACCCGGAAGGTGTCGTCGCGCAGGATCGCGGTGAACGGCAGCAGCTTCGCCGCCAGCGCGGCACTGTCCAATCCGCGTGGGCCGTCGATGAATCCGTGCCGGCGCGCCATCACATCGAGTTCGGCCGGACCGCCGTTGATCAGCGCGTCCGCCAGATCGTGCACCAGCGCGGGAAACTGGGGCGGCGGCCACGGCGGGCACGCACCGAAGTCCACCACGCCCAGGCGGCCATCGGGCAGCACCCGGAAATTGCCCGGATGCGGATCGCCGTAGAGCAGGCCGGTCCGGGGTGCGGAGGACCAGAAGAACCGGATCGCTAGCATGCCCACCCGATCGCGTTCGGCCTGCGCGCCCGAGGCGATCACCCGTGACAGCGGGATCCCGTCGAGCCATTCGCTCACGATCACGTCACCGCGCTGTTCGAGCACCCGCGGCACGCGGAAGTCGGGATCGTCGGCGTACGCGTCGGCGAAGCGGCGCTGATTCCGCGCCTCGGCCGCGAAATCCAGTTCCGCGCGCAGGCATTCGGCCAGCTCGTCCATCACCGCGGGGCCGTCGGTGTGCGGCACGAAAACCGGTGCCAGCCAGGCCAGTCCGCGCAACTGCCGCAAATCGCTGTCGACCGCGGCCCGCGCGCCCGGGTACATGACCTTCACCGCTACCGGGCGGCCGTCGTGCCAGATCGCCCGGTGCACCTGCCCGATGGTGGCCGAGGCGGCACGGCGGTCGTCGAACTCGCGGAAGAGGTTCCGCCAGTCCGGGCCGAAGGACTCGGCCAGCACCGTGTGCACCGTGCGCGGCAGCATGGCCGGGGCCGAATCCTGCAAGCGGCCGAGCGCGACGCGATACGGGTCGGCCAGCTCGGGCGGCAGCGCCAGTTCGTAGATGCCCAGGATCTGCCCGAGTTTGGCGGCGCAGCCCTTCAATTCGCCCAGCACGTCGGCCATGTGCTCGGCGGTGCGCAGCTGGATCTCGCGATCCACCTCGTCGGCCGGTCGCCCCAGCGCCCGCTTGCTCGCCCCGGCCACCCGTCGACCGGCGAAGGCCAGCGGCACCGTCGCCAGCTTGGCGGTGCGAACTGCCTTGCGGGCGGGCGGATTACCGCCGGTGTCGGTATCTCCTCGTCGAGCACCGCTGCGCCGAAAACTCATCGATCAACCAACCCCTTGTGCGCCTGCCGCTCACCGTGCGCATCAGGGAAGTGTGCCACGAAGTGAAACCCGGCGGTACGAAGAGCTGTCGGTCTCGGTACGTCATCTCGAATACTGGGAAAGCCGAGGTGAATTCGACTGGGTCAGGGCTGGCGGGTGGCCACCAGTGCGAGATCGGTGAGGCGGTGGGCGCGGGCGATCTCGGCGGGGGTGAACGGCTCGCCGGTGCGCAGGAAGGTCATCGGGGTCGGCCGGTCGGGAGGATCGATCTCGAGCAGGGTGCCGCCGGGAACGCGGTCGGGATCCGGATCCGGGACGTATTGCGCGCCCAGCAGTTCCGCGATCACCAGCGGGAGTTCGGCCGGGTCCGCGGCGACCCGCGCGGCCAGACCGAGCGCACGAGTCTGGCCGTCCACCAGGGTGAGCGCCGAGGCGGGCCAGATGCCGACGGTGATGCCCCCGGCCCGGGAGATCGCATGGGTCAGCCGCGACGAGCCCACCGCCGCCGGCGCCGACACCACCAGCTCGTCGAGCACGCCGTTCTCCAGGTGATGCACGTGCACCGCGAGAATATTGGCCCGTCGGTCGGCCAGCTGCTTGGCCAGCAGTTCCAGGCGGCCCGGCTTGTTGTCCAGGCGCACCCGGATGCGCCAGAGCTGCTCGGCGCTGTCGAGGCGATGACGACGACGCAATTCCCGGCCGTGCAGCCACCGGCCCAGATAGTGCATCGCACCCGGCTCGACGACCCAGATGACGAGAATGGTGGCGGCCACGGCCAGGATGGAGACCGTTGCCAGGAAAGGTAATTCGAGTCCGATGACCAGGGCGTGCAGGGCCAGTTCGACCGGCAGCGCCGCCGCCAGCTTGGCCAGCGCCATCCGGGTACGCGGCGGGTGGGGCAGTCGACCGCACACTTCGCACGCCAGCGCGTGAATCTCGGTTTGCCTCATATTCACCACAGTGCGGGACCGAGATTTCACCGCTGTGGTGCGGTGTAAAGACCCGATGACGGAATCCGACAATTAGCTTGCGGCAGCGGAGAATTGCGTGAACCGAGCCACACCCGCTCGAGCGCTGTGCCCCGGAGCACAGTATTTGCGCGAGCGTGGAGGCCGCGCGGCACCTGCGGCCGGAATCGCTACTTGGGTGGTAGCGACTTGGCGTAATCGACCCCGCGCCGGACCCACTCGTCGAGGACGTCGTCGTCGGCGACGACCTCGGTGGCGACGCGCAGCCAGCCGTTCATCTGCCTGCCGCCCATCACCATCGGCTCGACCGAACCCGCCCTCAGCAGCGCACTCGAGGTGGCGGGATCGGTGCGGACCATCAGCCCGCCCTTGCCGCTGGCCGCGACGGCCATATTGCCGCCCACCAGGAACGCCAGCCCACCGAACATCTTCTTCTCGATCACGTGTGGCAGATCCGGCCCGAGCGCGTCCCGGATCCGGTCGGCCAGCTTCTCGTCGTATGCCATACGGGCATTGTGACCCAATCCACCGACAGACTCTCCCGGCGGCGGGCCCGGTAGCCGTCGGCTGGCTGGGGCGGGCGGTGGTCCGGAGAGACCATTCCGGCAGGTGTGAGCTGGTCGTAAGTGAGGTACACGTAATCAGTGGATGCCCCGCCGACCGTCGGTGTCGAAGAGGAGTTCCTCCTCGTGGATCCGCTCACCGGTGCGCCGGTCGGCCGCAATGCCGACGTCGCCCGCACCGCAGCGGATTTCGGCATGGACCTGCAATTGGAAATCATGCGGTGCCAGGTGGAAACCAGCACGCGCGTGCACACGAATACCGGTGAGCTGCTTCAGGAATTGCGGGAGTTGCGGCGTGGCGCCGCGGCCTCCGCCGAGAAGAACGACGCGCTGCTGCTGGCCGCCGCCGTGCCGCCGACCATTCCCGACGAACTGTCCATCACCTCGACCCCGCGCTATCACCGAATCGCCGAGAACTTCGGGAGATTGGCGCACGAGCAGGGCCTGTGCGGCTGCCACGTGCACGTCGCGGTGCCCGACCGCGCCGCCGCGTTGCAGGTGAGCAACTTCCTGCGGCCCTGGCTGCCGCTGCTGCTCGCCCTGACCGCCAACTCGGCCATCTACCGGGGCGGCGAAACCGGTTACGCCAGTTGGCGAAACATCCTGTGGCGGCGCTGGCCCAGCGCCGGGCCGCCACCGCACTTCGACTCGGTCGGGGAATTCGACACCGCGGTGGAATCCATGCTGTCGCTAGGCGTCATCCTCGATCGCAAGATGGTGTATTGGGATGTGCGGCCGTCGGTCACCTTCCCGACGGTGGAGGTGCGCGTCAGCGACGTGCCCGCCACCGTGGAGGAGACGGCGCTGCTGGCCAGCCTGGTGCGCGCTTGCGCGATGACCGCCCGCACTACCGATTTCGTGCCCGTGATCGCGGAAGACACACTGCGCGCGGCCTATTGGAAGGCGGCGCACGAGGGCATGGACGGTCCGGCCATCGATCCGCTCGACGGGCGCACCGTGCCGGTGCGCGAACTGCTCGACCGGCTCATCGAGCGGATCCAGCCCGCCCTCGAACAGCTCGACGACCTCGGCTTCGTCACCGAGGCCGTGGCGGCGCTGCTGCGGCGCGGTAACGGGGCGCACCGGCAGCTCAACGCCTTCCGGGCCCGCGGCGAGCTCGGCGATGTGGTGGGCGAGCTCGCCACGGCGACCCTGGACAGCTGCCGGTAGCGGGCCTACTTCAGTTGCAGGCAGAGCGCGAAGTCCATCAGCTCCGGCCCGCCGTTGAAGCTGGTCGAGTGCGTGATGACCACGTCGGTGGCCGGGTAGTTGTTGTCGCACTCCTTGTCGGCCGCGAGACCGGTCGGCTTGGCCAGCACCGTGGCCCGGGCGCGCGGATCCGAGCAGTCCACGACCTGCACCTTGGGCCGGTTGTCCTTGGCGATATCGCCGTTGCTGTCGTAGACGCAGTCGCCGACCTTGGCCGACTTGGCGTCGTGGGCTGGTTGGGTGGTCGGCGCGATCGACGGGACGACCGGCACATACGGCATCGAGGCGCTGGTCGTCGGCGTGTAGTTGTAGCTGTAGCTGTGGTTGGCCGAGGTGCTGCTGCTGTTGCCGCTGCCGAACGCGATGAACGCGATGGCGATGATCGGGATCAACAGCCCGATGATCGTGGGGCGCTGCCACAGCGGGCGGCCCGGATCCATCGGCTGCCGGGGCGCGCCCGGAATCGGCGGCGGCAACTGCTGCAGCCGCGCCCGGTTGACCGTATTGATCAGCAGCGTGACCGGATTGGCGATGATCGCCGAGATCGGTCCCCACCAGCCCTGCACCAGGCTGTCGCCGGTCATCTTGCGGAAGACGGCCAGGCCGCACTCACGACAGAAGGGTCCCGGAAGCTTCCGGAACTGCATGAGGAAGATCATGCCGCGGTGTGCGCGGAAGTCCATGTTGATGGCGGGAGTGGCACCGCAGTAGTTGCAGTAGACGCCGTTGGCCTTGGCAAATTGGGCGGCCTGCTGCGGATCCGGCGCGGATTGGGTTGCGCCGAAAGGCGATTCGGGCATAGACAAGCTGACGATCCCCCTGGGTGGAGCTGGAAACCGCCGTATTGAAACACATCATCGTGACAATCGCAGATTCCAGCCTGAGCACCCCGTTCAGCATGTGGGATCAGGGCATCGGTTGATCGTCCCGGATCATGTCGTAATTGACCTTCGTACCTTCGACATTCGTGGTCTTGGCGGTGACACCCCAGCGGGTGCCGTCGGCCTCGGTCACCACGCAGCGGATGCTCGCTCCGGTGGCGCCGCGCAGCAGGCCGTTGCAGGTGGAGGATTGCGGGGCGGACCCGACCTGTTGCACATAGAAGTTCGAGACGCTGGTGGCGACGTCCTCGGGGGAGACGTAGGAGTCGTTGAAGTTCAGGTCGTAGTAGACGTCCTTGCCGTCGACCTTGGTGACCTTCGTGGTGATGACCCAGTTCTGTCCGTCGGCGGCGGTCGCGGTACAGGTTTGCGTGGCATCCACCTTGGCGGCGAGATCGCCGTCGCAGGACACGGTCTTCGCGTCCTCGTGTGACTTGTCCTTGTAGAAGCTGCTGACCTTGGTCTGTACATCACTCTTGGTGACCGAGCCGGTTCCGGAGGTGGAGGAACAACCCACGGCGAGGAGCGGCACAAACGTCAGAGCCAGCGCGGCTGTAGCTTTTCTCATGGACAACTCTAGGCGCGGATTCGCTGGGAAAATCTTGTGAATGGCCTTGCAAAACCGGCGAATCCGGCGTGTCCGCCGGTGGCACGCCGAATTGGGGGGTCGATTAGGGAGCTTGACAGTGGTCCGGTCCGCCGTACCGCACGGACCGGACCACCGATGATCGGCTCGGCTACCGCTGCCGCCACTCCTCCAGCTGCGGGGATTCCGCACCGATGGTGGTGGATTCGCCGTGACCGGTGTGCACCAGGGTCTCCGGGGGCAGGGTCAGCAGCCGGTCGGCAATCGAATCCACGATGGTGCCGTAATCCGAGAACGACCGACCGGTCGCTCCAGGGCCGCCCTGGAACAGCGTGTCACCGGTGAAGACCGCACCCAGATCCGGCGAGTGGAAGCAGACCGCGCCCGGCGCGTGGCCCGGCGTGTGCAGCACGTGCAGCTCTGTCCCGCCGACCGCGATCACCTGCTTGTCCGACAGCTCGCCGTCCGGCTTCACCTCCGGATGCGTCTGCTGCCACAGCACCATGTCCTCCGGATGCATGAGCACCGGAGCGCCCGTGGCCTTGGACAATTCGGGCGCCACTCGGATGTGGTCGTCGTGCGCGTGGGTGACCAGGATGGCCTTCACCGCGCGATTGCCGATCACATCGAGAATGGCCTCGACATTGTGCGGGGCGTCGATGACGACGCACTCCTGATCGTCGCCCACCACCCAGACGTTGTTGTCGACATCGAAGGTCTCGTTGTCGAGGCTGAAGGTGCCCATGGTGACGGTGTGGTCGATGTGCGCCATCAGAACACCACCACCGAGCGCAGCACGTCACCGTGATGCATCTTGGTGAACGCGTCCTCGACCTCGCCCAGGGCGATGGTCTCCGACACGAAACCGTCCAGGTCCAGGCGGCCCTGCTTGTAGAGCTCGATCAGGTACGGGAAATCCCGCGAGGGCAGGCAGTCGCCGTACCACGAGGACTTCAGAGACCCACCGCGCGAGAAGAAATCGATGAGCGGCATGTCCAGGGTCATGTCCGGGGTGGGCACGCCCACCAGGACCACGGTGCCCGCCAGGTCGCGGGCGTAGAAGGCCTGCTTCCAGGTCTCCGGGCGGCCCACCGCGTCGATCACCACATCCGCGCCGAAACCGTCGGTGAGTTCCTGAACCCGTTCCACCGCATCCTCTTTCGCGGCGTTCACGGTGTGGGTGGCGCCGAAATCGGTGGCCCACTTCAGTTTCCGCTCGTCCAGATCGACGGCGATGATGGTGGTAGCGCCCGCCAGCTTGGCGCCGGCGATCGCGGCATTGCCGACACCGCCGCAGCCGATCACCGCGACCGAATCGCCGCGGCTGACCGCGCCGGTGTTGATGGCCGCGCCCAGACCCGCCATCACACCGCAGCCCAGCAGGCCCGCGGCGGCGGGGGAGACGCTCGGATCCACCTTGGTGCACTGCCCGGCGTGCACCAGGGTCTTCTCGGCGAACGCGCCGATACCCAGCGCCGGGGTGAGCGGGGTGCCGTCGGTCAGCGTCATCGGCTGGGCGGCATTGAAGGTCGAGAAGCAGTACCAGGGCTTGCCCTTACGACAAGCGCGACACGATCCGCAGACCGCCCGCCAGTTGAGGATGACGAAATCCCCGGGCTCCACATCGGTGACGCCCTCGCCTACCGATTCCACGATGCCCGCCGCCTCGTGCCCGAGGAGGAAGGGGAATTCGTCGTTGATACCGCCCTCGCGGTAGTGCAGATCGGTGTGGCAGACCCCGCAGGCCTGCACCTTCACCACCGCTTCCCCCGGACCCGGGTCCGGGATCACGATATCGGTGACTTCCACCGGAGCGTTCTTGGAGCGTGCGATGACGCCGCGCACGATTTGTGACAACGAAATTCCTTCCTGGCCGACCGCAATGCCTTCGACTATGGCAGGCGAGTTCGCCCACGTCATCTAGTACCCGGGGTCACACAGAACGAATCCGGTTGTGGCTTATCACAACAGGGCTTGCGCGGCGCCCTCGGCGATGGCGGCGGCCACCTGACTCAGCGCCGGCGAATCCAGCTTCCACTGCTGCCAATACAGCGGGACGTCCACGAATACCTTGTCATCGAGCGGAATCAGATCGTCCTCGGGGCGAATCATGATGTCGGGGATCATGCCCCAGCCCAGGCCGACACGGACGGCGTCGTTGAATCCGGCGGAGGAGGGGATGTAATGGCGCGGCGGGTCGACCGGTTTGCGGGTGTAGTGGCGCATGAGCCGGAACTGCAGATCGTCCTTGCGGTCGAAGAGCACCACCGGCGCGTGCGCGAAGGATTTCGCGTTCGGGCCGTCGGGAAACCAGGTGCGCGCGAAGTGCGGCTGGGCCATGGGGCGGTAGCGCATCGCGCCGAGTCTGCGCACCGAACAGCCTTGGACGGGGGCGGCGGTGGAGGTGATGGCGGCCATCACGGTGCCGTCGCGCAGCAGGCGGGTGGTGTGTTCCTCGTCCTCGCGGTGGAGTTCGAAACAGATGCCGGGGGCGGCGCGGCCGAGCGCGTCGATGACCCAGGTCTGTAGTGAATCCGCGTTGACCGCAAGGGGAATCACGACCGGGCGATCGGTGGGCTGATGCGCGTCGCCGAGTTCGCGGGCGGTGTCGCCGGTGAGCAACTGGATCTGGCGGGCCAGCCGCAGCACGGTGAGCCCGGATTCGGTGGGCTGCACCGGTTTCGTGCGTTGCACCAGGATGCGCCCGGCCGCGTCTTCGAGCGCCTTGATGCGCTGGCTGATCGCCGAGGGGGTCACGGTGAGTTTGCGGGCGGCGGCGTCGAAGGTGCCCTCGCTGATGACGGCATCGAGGGCGCGCAGTTGATCCAGCTGCAGGTCCATATTAAGAAATCGTAATGGTCCGTCAATTTCTTTAGCTGGCCTGGTCCTGGACGCTTGTCCTAACTTCGGACGGGTGAACGCATCATCGGCGGCCCTGGCGGCCATCTCAGGACTCGGCTTCGGACTCTCCCTCATCGTGGCGATCGGCGCGCAGAACGCCTTCGTGCTGCGCCAGGGCATCCGACGCGAACACGTCCTGCCGGTGGTAGCGGTCTGCATCACCTCCGACGTCATCCTCATGACCCTCGGCGTCGCCGGTTTCGGCACGATCGTCGACGCCGCCCCCATGCTCATGACCCTCGCCAAATACGCCGGCGCCGCCTTCCTCCTCGGCTACGCCTTCCTCGCAGCCAAGCGCGCCTACTCCGCCTCCGGTCTCTCCGCGGGCGGCGGCGCCCCCATCGCCCTGGGCGCGGCCATCGCCACCTGCCTGGCCGTCACCTGGCTCAACCCCCACGCCTACCTCGACACCGTCGTCCTGCTGGGTTCCTTCGCCAACACCTACGCCACCCCCGACCGCTGGTTCCTCACCGCGGGCGCGATCGCCGCCAGCCTCATCTGGTTCCTCTCCCTCGGCTTCGGCGCGCGCCTGCTGGCCCCCGTCTTCGCCAATCCCAAAGCCTGGAAAATCCTCGACTCCGCCATAGCCCTCGTCATGACAGCCCTAGCCGCCACCTTGCTGCTGACATAACCGCCGATTAGCCACGTGTGGAAGTGCCCGCCCCCAACCATATTTCGCTTGAGCGACCGCCCCCGGGCCATCGACCATGTCCGAATGCCCGGTATCCGGTTCGTGCGCCGCACCGACGGCCTGACCTACGACTTCGCCCCCGACGGCGAAGCCTTCGGCTTCCCCTCCTACAAACGAATCGACCTCGCTCTCTGGTGCCGCCGACTCCCGGCCTACGGCTGGGTCGTCTGCAACGCCTCCGAAGCCATCTCGAGCCGCCCCCATCGAGGACCCCGGCCACGGCGACCTGCCACCCGAATGCGCATGGGTCAGCTTCAAGGGCGACCGCTCCTACGTCTACGACCTCATTCACGAGGAGCGGCTGTGCCACTGATCGCCGCGGCACTGTGCTCGCGTCCGATCTGGGACGTCCACGCCCAATCGAAAGCCCCGGCGGAATGCGGAGCCGATCTGGTCGTGATCGTCGGAGGGGACAGCCGGACCAGGAGCTTCGACCGTCAGGTGCTTACGAGACTCCTGTGATTCACCCGATCGGGGGTGACTTCAGTAACGCCGGTGGGAGGTAATGAGAGACGAGGCCGAGTTGCCAGCCGTGGGTTTGGATCGCCAGGGCGGCCAGGGCAATTGGTTGCTGGGGGAGCAAGGTTCGGGGTTGTGCGTGGTCAGGTAGTGCGGCGCGGTAGTCGGTGAGGTATTGGGCGAGGGTTTGTTCGAAGCGGGATTGATTGTCTTCGAGGAGGGCTCGCAGCAGGTGCTGGTCCGGGGTGAGCGGATGGTGGAGGTCCAGTCGCCGGAGGGCTTCGAGGCGTTCTTCGGTGGTGGGTTTTCGCACTACCTGCTCGGGCCAGTCGCTGGGCAGGTGGCCGGTGGCCTCGGTCAGGTAGAGGCACAGGGCGTCCATCTCGGCAAGATCTGCTGGATCGGACTGTGATTGGAGACGGGAGTAGGGCAGACCGGCGTGGAGTTGCGGTGCATAGTCGTCGCGCAGCGATAGGCCCAGTACTCGTTCCCACTCCCAGATGATGCCGCTGATCAGGCACAGACCGAAGGTATCCAGCCAGGTGCGGGCGGTGGGGGCTTCGTCCACGGCATCACCGAGGCTGATGTCTCGGCTGTTCAGCTCTTGGCGGATGGAAGGCAAACGGACCTCGAAGTCACCGGAGGGAAACACGCCGAGTGACAGAACACCGATCGAGCATTCGGCGGCCGTACGTAGCGCCAGACGGGCGTGCACGTCGGTCAGCTCGGGGTCTTCGAGCGACCGTGCGCCGACGTGATCGAGAAGTGCCTCGCAGATCGCGCGCAGCGATTTCAGTGAGAGCGCGTCGTAGCGCAGTGAGATCCATGCTTGCCGAACGCGTTCGTCGATGTCGGTCAGCGCCGCGATGACCAACTCCTCGTCTATGGAATGACGTGCGATGGCATTCATGTTGCAGAGCAGGCCTTTCCGCATGCGGCTACCGGGGGCAGGTTGTTCAGGAGGGGAGTTTCCAGGCGCCTAGGTAGGGGTTGGAGGTGCCGGCTTGGGGTTGGCAGTAGACGGCTCGGCCGCTGGAGGATTGGGCTATGACGTCTTTTTTGAGGTTGCAGGGTTGGCCGGGGTCGTGTTTGCCGGTGGTGAGGGTGCCGGGGGAGTCCCAGGCATAGGTTTGGGTGGTGGTGCCGGCGCGGCGGGCGCAGACGAGTTGGGTGCCGTTGCTGGCGTAGCCGAAGGTTCCGGCTTCGGACGCGTTGCAGGGGTAGCCGATCGCGGGGCGGCTGACCGGGAGCCAGGAGTAGGTGGTTACGTCGCAGGTGAGGACGGTGCCGTCGTCGGCGACGGTGGACACTCCGGGTTGGGTGCAGGCGGTGTGGGCCGCTGCGGCGGCGGTCGTCGTCGTGGTGGGGGTGGTCGTGGTGGTGGTCGCGGAGGTGCTGGACGGGATGGCGTCGGTGCCCGAATAGATCGCGGAGGGCGTGGTGGTCACCGTGGGGGAGGTGGACGGCGGCGGGGTGAGAACGACGTGCGGGGTGTTGGGTCCGGTGGCCGCGTTGGGGGCGGCGTTCCAGCCGCTGCCGCGCGAGAGCAGGATGCCGCCGATGGCGAGCACCGAGACCACGATCGTCGCGCTCAGGCCGATGATGGCGTACTTGCTGGCCTGCGACATCTTGGGGCGGGCGGGCTCGGGCTCGTAGTCGTCCCCGATCGCGGCGAACACCTCGGTGTGCTGCGTCCACAACTCGTCGTCCGGGTGATAGCCCGGTGGTATCGGATTCCCGTTCATCCCAACAGCTCTCGTTCGTGGTCCCGCTGTGATCACCGGGCAAACGGAGAATAAACGGGCAAACCGCCGCGCGGTAGCCGAAGTTTCAGGAGCGCCGGATGTCGGCCAGGCGCACGGGCTTGCCTTGATGCCGCGAGAGTTCGCACGCCTCGGCGATATAGAAGGCCTCCAGGGCTTCGGCGGGCGGGCACGGATTGGCCTCCCGCCCGGTGATCACGCCCATGAACGTGGCGAGTTCCTCGACGTACGCGCCGTGGAAGCGATCCATGAAGCCGGGATAGGCGGGCAGCGTCGAGGGCGGGTAGCCGGGTTCCACCGAATGCAGTGGCGCCCGGTCGTCCAGGCCGACAACGGCATTGCCGAGCGAGCCGAGCACTTCCAGCCGCACGTCGTAACCCGCCCCGTTGTAGCGGGTCAGCGACACCGTGGCCAGGCAGCCGTCGTCGAGGCGCAGGATCACCGCCGCGGTGTCGACATCGCCCGCGTCGGCGAAGAACCGCTCGCCGCGATTGGCCCCGGTGGCGTACACCTCGACCACCTCCCGCCCGGTGACCCAGCGGATGATGTCGAAATCGTGGACGCCGCAGTCGCGGAACAGCCCGCCGGAGCGCGGAATGTATTCCGCCGGAGGCGGTGCCGGGTCGAGCGTGGTTGCGCGCAGCGTGTGGATCCACCCCAGATCCCCGGCGGCGATGGCGGTGCGCGCGGCCCGATACCCGGCGTCGAAGCGCCGCTGAAACCCGATCTGCACCGGCACCTGCGACCGCTCGACCCGCTCGACCACCCGCAGGGTCCCGGAAATGTCCGCCGCGATGGGCTTTTCGCAGAACACCGGAATACCGCGATCCACCGCCGCGGTGATGAGCGCCGGATGCGAGTCGGTGGCGGTGGTGATGACCAACCCGTCGATATCGGCGGCCAGCAGCGCCTCGATATCGGGCGCGAAATCCACCTCCAGCTTGTCGGCGGTGGCGCGGGCGCGTTCGGTGTCGGCGTCGGTGACGATGACCGTGCCCACGCCGGGCAGGGTTTTCAGGGTCTCGGCGTGCGAGGTTCCGATGCGGCCGGTCCCGGCGAGGCCCACGGTGAGCGGGGCGGCCGATGTGGCGGACATGAGGGCTCCTTCAGTCGCGGGGTGGGGCGGTGGTCGAGCGGACGACCAGGGACGGCTCCAGGCGTTTGCGCACCGGTTCGGTGCGCTCGTCCCGCAGCCGTTCGGTGAGCGCGCGAACGGCCAACTGGCCGATGCTCTTTCGAGGTTGATCGATGGTGGTGAGCGCGACGTGCCGCAAGGCCGCCAGCGAGGTGTTGTCGTAGCCGACGACCGAGACGTCCTCGGGCACCCGCAGACCCGCCTGGTCGAGCGCGGCCATCGCGCCCACGGCGTTGAAGTCGTTGCCGCATACCAGTGCGGTGGGAAAAGTACCGGGGGAGAAGAGGTTCAGCAGCTTGCGGACCGCCGCGGCCCCAGCCTCGTCGGTGTGCTCGCTGGGAATCACCATGGGTTCGAGCCCGTACCGGGTCATGGCCGCGGTGTACCCCTTGCGCCGGGGCGGGGCCGCGAAGGCCGCGCCGCCGTCGAGGTGCACGATGCGCCGATGTCCCAGGGCGACAAGATGATCCACCGCCAGCGCTGCGCCGAGCTCACCGTCGTCGTTGACGGTGTCGACGGCCGGGCTGGTGGACGTGCGCGACACCAGCACGATCGGGCACCGCGCCGCCGCATCGCGAATCGCGGACGCGGGCAGCACCGGGGAGAGCAGGATGATCCCGCCGGGCCGGAACGCCAGCAGGCTTTCCAACGCCGTCCGTTCCCGGGTGGCGCTGCGGCGGCCGGTATTGAGGATGAGTTCGAGCCCGGCCTCCTGGGCCGCCTCGTCCATCCCCTCGACGACGTCGGCGAAGAACGGATTGCGCAGATCCGACACCATGACGCCGACGATGTTGGAAGTCCGGCTGGCCAGTGACCGGGCCATGGCGTGCGGCTGATAGCCGAGCTCGGCGGCCGCCGCGAGCACCGCGCGCCGCCGATGATCGCTCACCTTGGGCGAATTGCGCATGACCAGCGAGACCAGGGCCCGGGAGACGCCCGCGCGGGCGGCGACGTCCTCCATGGTCGGTCTGGTCATGTTCGCCTCCGGGCGTTCGGGATCGGTGTGTGTCGTACGCGACAGCGTCTTCTGCAAGCTACAGCGTTGCCACGGGCAGTGGCAATAGAGCGCTCTAATCGGATATTCGCGACACCAATCAGAGCCTTCGTTTGCCCTGCAAGACCATGTTTTCCGTGGATACACAGCGGTTTTCGAGGTGTGACAGCCTCTTGACATGCGAGTGAGCCACGTTACATTGTTGGAGCGCTCCAATGCTGAGTACAACTGGTGCGCCAGGTGCTGGACACCAATCAGAACAACTACGCCAAGAGCCCCCAGAACGACATGCTCGCCGT
>NZ_JBSGBY010000059.1:0-21909 GCF_053601505.1 Nocardia sp. NPDC004722 | reverse complement strand
CGCGCGCTGGCCGGACTGCCCGACCAGCTGGAACTGCCCACCGATCGGCCGCGCCCGCCGGCGCAGTCCTTCCACGGCAAGGCGCTGCGCTTCGAGCCTCCTCCCCTGACTCGCGAACCCCCGGGCGCGCCAACGCCTTCGGCCGCACACCGCGCGGCGTTACCGCCGAAACCCCAGGCCGACAAGACCTCTCACCCGGCCTACGAACACCGCGGGCCAGCGCGAGCCATCGCACCAGGTCGGGAAGCACGCCGCACCCCACCAACACCAAAGGCCGACGCGAGTCATCGCGCCGGCCTTTGTATGTTGTTGCGTCGCTACGCTACGCGGTGAGGACTCAGTCCTCTTCCGCGAAGTTGCGGGTGCGGTTCGGGTCCACCGGGATGCCCGGTCCGGTGTTCGTCGAGAACGTCACCTTCTTGACGTAGCGGCCCTTCGCGGTGGAGGGCTTGACGCGCAGGATCTCGTCGAGCGCGGCGCCGTAGTTCTCGGCCAGCTTCGCATCGTCGAAGGAAGCCTTGCCGATCACGAAGTGCAGGTTGGCCTGCTTGTCGACGCGGAAGTTGATCTTGCCGCCCTTGATGTCCTGAACGGCCTTGGTCACGTCGGGGGTGACGGTGCCGGTCTTGGGGTTCGGCATCAGACCACGCGGGCCCAGGACACGCGCGATACGACCGACCTTGGCCATCTGGTCCGGGGTGGCGATCGCGGCGTCGAAGTCCAGCCAGCCGCCCTGGATCCGCTCGATCAGGTCCTCGGCGCCCACGGCGTCGGCACCGGCGGCCTCGGCCTCGGCGGCCTTGTCGCCGACGGCGAACACGATGACGCGGGCGGTCTTACCGGTGCCGTGCGGCAGGTTGACGGTGCCACGGACCATCTGGTCGGCCTTGCGGGGATCAACGCCCAGACGGACGGCGACCTCGACGGTCGCGTCGGTCTTGGTGGTCGCGGTCTCCTTCGCCAGGCGCACGGCGCTCAGCGGGGAGTACAGCGCGGCGCGGTCGACCTTGGCGGCCGCCTCGAGATAAGCCTTGCTTCGTTTTGCCATGATTGTCTGTCCTTAAGTAGTCAGAAGTGGTTGCGGGACTGGCCGTCCCTCCCACCAGAGCTCTGCGTCCCCTCGCAGGGACACGGAAAGCTCTTACTCCGCGATGGTGATACCCATCGAGCGGGCGGTACCAGCGATGATCTTCGCCGCGGCGTCGATGTCGTTGGCGTTCAGGTCTTCCTGCTTGGTCTTGGCGATCTCACGGACCTGGTCCATGGTGATCTGCGCGACCTTGTTGCGGTGCGGCTCGGCCGAACCCTTCTGGATTCCCGCGGCCTTCAGCAGCAGACGCGCGGCCGGCGGCGTCTTCAGCTTGAAGTCGAACGTGCGGTCTTCGTAGACCGTGATCTCGACCGGGATGACGTTGCCACGCTGCGACTCGGTCGCCGCGTTGTACGCCTTGCAGAATTCCATGATGTTGACGCCGTGCTGACCCAGCGCGGGGCCGACCGGCGGGGCCGGGTTAGCGGCACCGGCCTGGATCTGGAGCTTGATAAGCCCAGAGACCTTCTTCTTCTTCGGGGGCATCTTTCTTCCTTGGTTAGGTTCCTTGCGGATCACCCGCAAGCCTTTTCCGGGATTTGCGCCGCGGGCAATGTCAACTACCCAGCCCTAGGCACAACCCGGCAAGTCTACGTGAACGCAAAAAAGGCGGTGACACCGGGTGAAACCCGGGGCCACCGCCCTCATGCGACTAAATCTTGGCGACCTGAGTGAAGGCCAGCTCGACCGGAGTCTCGCGGCCGAAGATCGAGACCAGCACCTTGAGCTTCTGCTGCTCGGCATTGACCTCGGAGATGCTGGCCGGGAGGGTCGCGAACGGGCCGTCCATGACGGTGACCGACTCGCCGACCTCGAAGTCGACCTCGATGACCGGCTTCACGATCGAGGAGTCACCGGAGGTCGAAGCGGCGGCAGCGGCGGCGGCCGGAGCGGCCTTCTTCTGCTGCGCGGCCGGGACCAGGAACTTCACGACCTCGGGAATGGTCAGCGGCGAGGGCCGCGAGGTGGCGCCGACGAAACCGGTGACACCGGGGGTGTTGCGCACCGCGCCCCAGGACTCGTCGTTCAGCTCCATGCGGACCAGGATGTAGCCCGGCAGCACCTTGCGGTTGACGTTCTTCTTCTGGCCGTTCTTGATCTCGGTGACCTCTTCGGTCGGCACCTCGACCTGGAAGATGTACTCCTCGAGACCGAGGTTCTGCACGCGGGTCTCGAGATTGGTCTTCACCTTGTTCTCGTAACCGGCGTAGGAGTGCACGACGTACCAGTCACCGGGGGCGCGACGCAGCGCGGCCGTCATCTCGGCCACCGGGTCGGCGGGCTCGTCGGTGATCTGGGCGACGGGCTGCGCGGGCTCGTCCTCTTCGGCATCGGCGGCGAATTCGTCCGCGTCGGCGGCGAACTCGTCGTCGGCGGTGGCCTCAGCGTCTTCGACGTCCGTGATGGTCTCATCGATCACCACGTCATCCACCGGGAATTCCTCGGTTGTGCCGTTCTCCGGGGTGCTCACTGGGGCACTCGCTTTCTTGGTCGTCACGTAATCCTCTGCGCGCCGGGGCAATACGCCCGGCGGATGGTCCCGCTCCCCCGCCTCTGCACGGGGGCCGGTCACCGGCTGCGACGGTCAGAGGCGGTCGTCGTGCCGCCTAGCCGAAGAGCCAGCTGACACCCTTGATGAACGCCACATCCAACCCGCCGATGAACGCGATCACGAAGACCACGAACACCAGGACAACGCTCGTATAGGTGACCATCTGCTTGCGGTTGGGCCAGATGACCTTGCGAAGTTCCGCAACAACTTGCTTGAGGAACGTCCACAGGCTCAGGAACGGGTTGCCCCGACCGCCACGCCCGGCGTTCTTGTCCTTGCCGGACTTCTTGGTGGTTGCCTTCGCCGCTTCCGACGGTCGCTCGATCGTCGCGGTCGACGACGCGGCGCGTGAACGCCGGGCGGACCGCTTGCCGCTCGGACGAGCCACCGCGGCGGTGTCATCGCCATCTTCGTGGCGAGTATCCCGCTCGTCGCTCACGTCGATCCTCTCTAACGTCGGCATCCAGGGCAGGGGCGACAGGACTTGAACCTGCAACCTGCGGTTTTGGAGACCGCTGCTCTGCCAGTTGAGCTACGCCCCTTCGGCTGGACGGGGTTGGCCCAGCCACTGTGTCTCATTCAGTTGTACCCGGGGATTCACTCAACACTATTCACACAACATACGCGCCGCTCCTCGGAGCAGCGCGCATCGGCTGGTGACCCCAGATTTTCGATACTACGTTACCCCGCGTGGCGATCGCCAATCGGGGTGTCGCAGCGTACCTCGGGTCGGGGCGCCGCCCGGCCGGACGGATTCAGCCCAGCTGGACGGTCGCGGTGGCGCGGCCGAAGATCTTGCGGCCCTCCGACTTCGCCACGATCGCGATCACCGCGGTGCGGGTCTCGGGGTCGACGGACTTCACCTTGCCGGTGTACTCGATCTCCGCGGGGCGGTCGGCGGGGACGTAGACGGGGCTGGTGAAACGGACGTTGTACTCCTTGACCGCGCCCGGGTCGCCGAGCCACGAGGTGACGAAGCCGCCACCCAGGCCCATGGTCAGCATGCCGTGCGCCACAACGTTTTCCAGGCCGACCAGCTTCACGACATCGTCGCTCCAGTGGATCGGGTTGGCGTCGCCGGAGACGCCGGCGTAGTTCACCAGGTCACCGCGAGTGAGCTGCACCGTGCGCGAGGGCAGTTCGTCGCCGGCCGCGACATCGTCGAAGCGACGGGTCTGCGCGCTGGCCACCACGCGGCCGGTCGGGACGACCGCGACGGCGTGCTCGGGCGAGTCGATCTCGACCGGCTTGTCGGCGTCGGCGGCGTCCGGGCCCACCCCGTGCATGAGCACATTGCGCACGGCGTCACCGATATTGGGATCGATGTCACCGCCGCTGCGGCCGATCAGGGTGGTGTAGGTGGTGAGCACCAGCTCGTCGTTCTGGGCGACCACGTCGTTGCGGGTGACGATGATGTCGCCGCCGAAGGCCTGCCGGAACGAGTGCAGGTAGACGATGCAGGACAGCTGGTCGCCGGCCTTGATGGGCCGGTGGAACTCCAGGATCTGATCGGTCTGCATGATCTGGCTCAGGTCGTAGCCGGTGACGATCTGCTCGAAGAGCTTGCGCTGGGCCAGGATTCCGACCAGGGAGATGAAGGTGAGCGGGGCCACCAGGCCGTCGTGGCCGTAGCCGCGGGCGATGTCCTCGTCCCAGTGCGCGGGGTGGTAGTCCTGCACGGCGCGGGCGTATTCACGCACCTTCTCGCGGCCGACCTCGTAGTAGTCGTCGACGCGGTAGTGATAACCGACCATCGCGGCGGCGTGCGCGGCGGGGTCGAAAGCCTCGCTCGGATCGAGCATGTCGGCCTCGGAGTTGATCTCGGTGTTGAGAGTCACGGCAGGAAGTCCCTAACTGATCCTTCATCAGGATCGGGCGGAGCGCTGAACCACCGCTATATACACCAAGTGCCGGACCGGAGCCAATGTCCCTTTTCAAGAGACCATCTGACTTGCCGATCCGGCACTTCTTCCACGCGGTAGAGCGCGCGGGGTTAAGTTATCGAGATTCGCGGTGCGCCCGGTGGGTACCGCAGTTGGGGCAGAACTTCTTCAGCTCCAAGCGGTCCGGGTCATTGCGCCGGTTCTTCTTGGTGATGTAGTTACGGTGCTTGCACTGCTCGCAGGCCAAGGTGATCTTTGGCCGGATATCAGTGGACTTCGCGGCCACGATTTGCCTTCTTTCCGGTCAGCCTGATTGGAATATCAGTATGTAGCGATGGCCGGACTTGAACCGGCGACACAACGATTATGAGTCGTTTGCTCTACCGACTGAGCTACACCGCCATCTGGTGTCGGTACTTGACGGCGGGGATGTCCCGGTCCTGCAAGGAGAAGCCGAGTCGGTCACCACCGGCAATCCGGCGAGCCCCCTAACGGAATCGAACCGTTGACCTTTTCCTTACCATGGAAACGCTCTGCCGACTGAGCTAAGGGGGCGTGTCTGTCTTGCTCCGGTCTGGGCCGGGGCGCTGACGACTTGAACGAGATTACACACTCCCCCGCCGCACTTCCAAATCCTGTGGTCAGGGCATGTTTTGAGACGGATCCGAGGGGGTACCGGAGGTTCGAGCCGGAGGCAGTGCGACTCCCGCTGGAGGTGGTGTGACACAGCCTCAAATACAAAGAACCCCGTGGATTTTCATCCACGGGGTTCTCGTGTGGCAGATGTAGGATTCGAACCTACGTAGGCTACGCCGACGGATTTACAGTCCGCTCCCATTGGCCGCTCGGGCAATCTGCCAGGGTTACGCCTCGCGGCGCGGTAACGAGAATACATCGAACCCCCTCCCGCAATGCAAACCGGCTGGATATCGCCACGCCGCAAGGACTAGCGTCGGCGGTCGAACCCCCAAATTTCCGATCTCGGACAAGGAGCACAAGCGTGGCCGATTCATCGTTCGATGTGGTGAGCAAGATCGATCGCCAGGAGGTGGACAACGCGCTCAACCAGGCCGGCAAGGAGCTGAGCCAGCGCTACGACTTCCGCAACACCGGCGCGAGCATCGAATGGTCCGGCGAGGAGAAGATCGTTCTCACCGCCGATTCCGAGGACCGGGTGAAGGCGGCGCTGGATGTGTTCAAGGAGAAGCTGATTCGCCGCGACATCTCGCTCAAGGCGTTCGACGCCGGCGATCCGCAGGCGTCCGGGAAGGTGTACAAGATCACAGGCACCCTGGTGCAGGGGATCACCACCGAGAACGCGAAGAAGATCGCCAAGAAGATCCGCGACGAGGGGCCCAAGAGCGTCAAGGCGCAGATTCAGGGCGAGGAGCTGCGGGTCACCTCCAAGAACCGCGACGACCTGCAGGCCGTCATCGCCCTGCTCAAGGGCGGCGACTTCGACATCGCCCTGCAGTTCGTGAACTACCGCTAGTCGCGGGGACGAGTGGGGGGCTGCGCCCCCACACCCCCGGAAAGGGGAAACGGGGGCCAAGCCCCCGGACCCCCGTTGGGGCAGGCCCCAAACCCCGACATCAGTAGCGGCGGGGGCCGCCTGCCATTTCCTCCAGGCGGGCGATGCGGTCTTCCATGGGCGGGTGGGTGGAGAACCAGCGGGCCATCTTGTCGCCGTTGCGGAACGGGTTGGCGATCATCAGGTGGGATTGGGCCGTCAGTTGCGGTTCGGGGGGCAAAGGGGCGGCTTGGGTGCCGCGTTCGAGTTTGCGCAGGGCCGAGGCGAGCGCCAGGGGGTCGCCGGTGAGTTCCGCGCCGTCCTGGTCGGCCTGGTATTCGCGGGAGCGCGAGACGGCCAGTTTGATGAGCGAGGCCGCGATCGGGCCGAGCAGCGAAACCAGCAGGATGCCAATGACATTCGGGCCTTCGCCGTCGCGGTTGCCGCCGAAGATACCGGCGAAGAACGCGAGGTTGGCCAGGCCGGAGATCACCGCGGCGAGCGCGCCCGCCACCGACGAGATCAGGATGTCGCGGTTGTAGACGTGCGAGAGCTCGTGGCCCAGGACGGCGCGCAGTTCGCGCTCGTCGAGGATCTGCAGGATACCGGTGGTGCAGCACACCGCCGCGTTGCGCGGATTGCGGCCGGTGGCAAAGGCGTTCGGCGCGTTGGTGGGGCTGATGTAGAGCCGTGGCATGGGTTGCCGTGCGGCCGTGGCCAACTCGCGCACGATGCGGTACATCGCGGGCGCTTCCAGCTCGGTGACCGGCTGTGCGTGCATCGCCTTCAAAGCGAGTTTGTCGCTGTTGAAATACGCGTAGGCGTTCATGCCGACGGCCAGCACGATCGAGAGGATCAGGATCGTCGGGCTCCGGAACATGGCCCCGGCGAACACGATCAACGCCGACATACCCACCAAGAGGCCGAACGTCTTCAACCCGTTCGCATAACCATGCCCATGCATAAACGGTCTCCTTCTGTGCCCCCTCATCGCTGAGTTACACCAGGTCAACGATAGAGCCGCAGGATGAAGTTCCCAGTTGTTCGACTGATCGGTTTCGGAACCGGTCAGCCGACGCGTTCGATGGTGTAGCGGACCAACTGCTCGAGGGCCTCGTTGGCCGGGCCGCCGGGCAGGGCGGACAGCTCGGCGTGCGCGATATCGGCGTAGCCGTGCAGCTTCTCCTTGGCCAGCACCAGACCGCGCGAGCGCGAGAGCAGGTACAGGGCCTCGTCGACCTCGGCGTCGGTCTGCAGCGGCTGGGCCAGCAGCTTGCGCAGGCGGTCGCCCTCGGAACCCTCGTCGCGCAGGGCGTAGAGCACGGGCAGGGTGTGCACGCCCTCGCGCAGATCGGTGCCCGGGGTCTTGCCGGACTGCTCGGACACCGAGGAGATGTCGATGATGTCGTCGGCGATCTGGAAGGCGGTGCCCACGGCGTCGCCGAGGCGGGCCAGGCGTTCCACGTGATCGAGGGAAGCGCCGGAGAAGGTGCCGCCGAAACGGCCCGCGGCCGCGATCAGCGAACCGGTCTTCTCCCAGACCACGCGCAGGTAGTGTTCGACCGGGTCCTGGGACTGCCGCGCGCCGATGGTCTCGCGCATCTGTCCGGTGACCAGTTCGGCGAAGGTCTCGGCGATGATGCGGACGGCATCGGGGCCGAGGGTGGAGACCAGACGGGAGGCGTGTGCGAACAGGTAGTCACCCGCGAGGATCGCGACGCTGTTGCCCCAACGCGAGTTCACGCTGGGTGCGCCGCGGCGCATGGAGGCCTCGTCCATGACGTCGTCGTGGTAGAGGGTCGCCAGGTGCACCAGTTCGACCACGGTGCCCGCGGTGACGAGGTCCGGACTGGTCGGGTTGGGGCCGAGCTGGCCGGTGAGGATGGTGAACAGCGGACGGAAACGCTTGCCGCCGGCCTTGGCCAGATGCAGTGCGGCCTCCTGCAGGAACTCCTCGCCGTCGGACAGCTCGGTGATCAGCAGATCCTCGACCTCGATCAGACCCTTGCGCACAGTCGCCGCGAGCTCGGGATCGCCCAGATCCACCCCCGCGACCACGGTGCTCTCATCGCTCACAGCTGATGCGCTCATTTCATCTCCCAGTGCCGCGTCCGACCCCACGCCAAAGAACCTAGCGTGTGGATCGATCACCCCCTATGCACACCACCGTAGTGCGACGCACGAAACAATCGCTATGTGAATCGAAACGGCCCAGGCCGGGGCCGGATGGAGTACGGGGCAGATATGCGCGCCCGGTGATGTGCTGCAAGTATTGACCGCATGGGTTCACCGGAAGTCGCGCCCGAGCAGGGGAAATCGTCGGACGTTTTGCCTTCGCATGTCGATGTGCTGGTGGTCGGTGCGGGTCCCGCCGGATCGGCGGCGGCCGCGTGGGCCGCTAGGGCGGGACGCGATGTGCTGCTGACCGATTCCGCGGTGTTCCCGCGCGACAAGACCTGCGGTGACGGGCTGACGCCGCGCGCTACCGCCGAGCTCGAGCATCTGGGGCTGGGTGACTGGGTGCGGGCGCACACGGTCAATCACGGGCTGCGGATGGCCGGGTTCGGGCGCGAGGCGCTGCTGCCCTGGCCGAACGGGTCGTTTCCCACCTACGGAAGTGCCGTCCCGCGAACCGAACTCGACGACAAGCTGCGCGAGACCGCGGTGAAGTCGGGGGCGCGCATGGTCGACGGGGCCAAGGTGGTGGAGGTGGCCCGCGAGGGCGATCTGGTCACCGGGGTGACGATCAAGACCGACGGCGGGCTGCGGGCGGTGTCGTGTAAGACGCTGATCGTGGCCGACGGGGTGCGCTCGCCGGTGGGAAAGATGCTGGGCCGCACCTGGCATCGGCAGTACGCGTACGGGACGGCGGCGCGGGCCTACATCAAGTCCGAGCGCAGCGACGATCCCTGGATCACCTCGCATCTCGAATTGCGGGATGCCGCCGGGGAATTGATTCCCGGATACGGCTGGGTCTTTCCGCTCGGCAACGGCGAGGTCAATATCGGGGTCGGTTCGCTGGCCACCGAGAAGCGGCCGTCGCATATCGCGCTGAAACCGCTGCTGCAGCACTATGTCTCGCAGCGGCGCGCGGAATGGGGTTTCGAGGGCGAGGCGCGGGCGGTGGCCTCGGCGCTGCTGCCCATGGGCGGCGCGGTGTCGAATCTGGCGGGCCGCAACTGGGCGCTGCTCGGCGACGCGGCCGGGTGCGTGAATCCGCTCAACGGCGAGGGCATCGACTACGGCTTGGAGGGCGGGCACATGCTCGCCGGGATCCTGGATCAGCCGGATCTGACGCATATCTGGCCGGAGCTGCTGCGGGAGCGCTATGGCCGCACCTATTCGGTGGCGCGGCGGCTGGCGGGGCTGGCCACGCATCCGCGGACGGTGCCGTTGGGCGGGCCGCCGATGATGCGGTCGAAGCTGTTGCAGCGCACCGCGGTCCGGGTGATGGGCAATCTGGTCACCGACGAGGACGTGGATCTGACCGCGCGGCTGTGGCGGGCGTCGGGCCGGGCCTCCTTGCGATTCGACAAGATCCGGCCGTTCTCGTGACCGGGCGGCCGGTTCCCGAGGATCTGCTGCCGCATCTGCGGCGAGCACGGGATCTGGCCGACCGGAACTACGCGGAGCCCTTGGATCTGGACGCCTTGGCCGCGGTCGCGGGGGTGTCGAAGTATCACTTCCTGCGCAGCTTCGCGGCCACGTACGGGAAGACCCCGGCGGTGTATCTGGCCGAGCGGCGGATCGAACGGGCGCAGGATCTGTTGCGCGCGACCAATATCACCGTGACCGAGACCTGCATGCTGGTCGGCTACAGCAGTCTCGGTTCGTTCAGCCGCAAATTCACCGAACTGGTGGGGATGTCGCCCTCGGAGTATCAAGCGAAGTTCGCTGCCGAGGGCGCGCCCCATATTCCTGGCTGCTACGTCTTCATGCACGGTCTCTCGGATCGGAAACCGCGGGCGTAGCGGCTATTTCGCGGGCAGTACGTGGATGCCGGTCTTGTCGGTGGAGAGTGCCAGCGAGCTGATGTACTGGATCTCGCCCTCCGGTCCCGGGACCGCCGAGGCGATCATGTCGGGGCGCTCGAATTCCATGCCGGTGACCGCGCAGGTGAGGGTCTCCCCCGACGGGTTGCCGTGCTCGTCGAACATGTCCAATTCGATGCCGTCGTGGTCGCGGCGCAGGTAGTACTTGCCCTTGGTGAGAATCGCGGTCAACGGCGTGGCCAGGAACGACACCACCACGGCGACGATGGGCGAGTACGGCTTCAGGGTCTCGCCGAAGAGGCCGAAGAAGGTCGCGATGGACAGTGCCGCCGACAGCCCGAAGCCGACCAGGCCGACCGGGTTGAAGTCGTAGAGCATGCCGCGCCGGAACTCGGGTTCCTTGGGCGAGATCTTCAGCACGTACTTGTTGATCGCGATATCCGTTGCGACGGTGACGATCCAGGCGATGCCGCAGTTGGCGTAGAAGCCGAGGATGTTGTTGAGGAAGTCGAACATGTTGGCTTCCATCAGGATCAGCGCGATGGCCAGGTTCAGGCCGAGGAACACGATGCGGCCCGGGTAGGTCTTGGTGACGCGGGTGAAGGAGTTGGTCCACGCCAGCGAGCCCGAATACGCGTTGGTCACATTGATTTTGATCTGGCTGATGACGACCAGGGCGACGGCCAGGGTCATGGCCAGCCAGGACGGCATCATGTCGCGGTAGATCTCGAGGAACTGGTGCACCGGCTGGTTGGCGATGTTCTGCGCGCCGGGCAGGCTGGCGATCAGGTAGACCGCGAGGAACAGGCCGACGACCTGCTTGATCGCGCCGAACAGCACCCAGCCGGGTCCGGCCAGCAGCATCCAGCCCCACCACTTGCGGGCGTTCTCGGGGGTGCGGGGCGGCATGAAGCGCAGGTAGTCGATCTGCTCGGCGATCTGGGCGATGAGCGAGAGGCAGACACCGGCGGCGAGCAGCGCGCCGGACAGCGAGACGCCCTTGCCGTCCTGGCCGCCGTAGGACAGGAAGGTGCCGACCGAGTCGGGGTGGCGCACCAGCAGGAAGCCGAACGGCAGCACCATCAGCACCAGCCACAGCGGCGTGGTCCACACCTGGAGTTTGGCCAGGGTGTTCATGCCGTAGATGACCAGCGGGAAGATCATCACCGTGGACACCAGGTAGCCGAGCGGAAGTGGCACGTGCAGGCCGAGTTTCAGGCCCTGCGCCATGATCGAGCCTTCTAGCGCGAAGAAGATGAAGGTGAACGAGGCGAACACGATGTTCGTCACCACCGACCCGTAGTACCCGAAGCCGCTGCCGCGGGTGATCAGGTCCAGGTCGATGTTGTAGCGCGCCGCGTAGTAGGCCAGCGGGAAGCCGGTCAGCATGACGACGATGGCGAAGATGCCGATGCCCAGCAGCGCGTTGCCGGTGCCGTTGGCGATGCCGATGTTCGCGCCGATCGAGAAGTCGGCCAGATAGGCGATGCCGCCGAGCGCGGAGACGCCGACCACCGCCGGACTCCATTTGCGGTAGCTGCGGGGCGCGAACCGCAGCGTGTAATCTTCCAGCGTCTCTTTGGACGCGGCGACCGCATTGGCCGCGGGTGTTTCGACCTGAACCACCGGCACTCCTCGTTCGGGCTCGTCACGAGCTTGTTCCGCCTTCGAGGGTGGTCAGTGAATGTTGATCATGGCTTTCCGGACCGTTGCCGGATTGTTACGTCAGCCTCACCGAGGTTCCGAGCGTGTGAACTCAGCTATTCGGGCGTGAATTCGAGAACGCGCAATTTCGGAGAAGCGTGGCGGGCCCGGCGCTCCATAGCCTGAGGGCATGACGATCATCTCGAATGTCTCGCTCGTGACCGTGTACGTCACCGATCAGACCGAATCCAAGCGCTGGTACATCGACAATCTGGGCTTCGTGGAGCACTCCGACATCACCATGGGGGACAACGGTTTCCGCTGGGTGACGGTGGTGCATCCGGATCATCCGGAGCTGGAGGTCACCCTGATGGTGCCCGGGCCCCCGCTCACCGACGATCTGGCCGAGGCGATCCGCCGCTCCATGGCCAATGGCACGCACGGCGCGCTCGGGCTGCGAACCGAGAACTGCCAGAAGGCTTTCGAGGAGCTCACCGCGAAGGGCGTCGAGTTCATCCAGCCTCCGGCCGAGCGCCCCTACGGCGTGGAGGCCATTGTTCGCGACAACTCCGGCAACTGGCTGGTGCTGGTCGAGAACCGCGAATTCGATCCGAGCAAGGGCGATTTCGGGCCGCAGTGACGCCCCCCCGTGGATGCGGGACCACCCCCGCATCCACGGTTTTACCGGGATCAGGCGTTCTGCGCGGCGAACCAGGTTTCGACGGACTTGCGCTCGCTGTTCATGACCTTCTTGAGCAGGTTCTCGACCAGCGGTTCGATGGCCCCGCCCACCAGCGGGACCTTCACGTCGACGGTGCCGGTGACCTCGATCTCGGAACCCTCGGCGGTGGGCCGCAATTCGAACGCGCCCGCCATCTCGGTGGTGATGCCGCCGGAGCGGCCGGTGAACTCGCCCTTGGCGACACCGTCGGCCAGCGGGCCCCAGGTGTCGGTGCGCTCGAGCTCCAGCTCGCTCTTGAGGACCTTCTTGACGATGCCGGGAATCTGATCTTCGGGAGCTTTTTCGGTCATATGGATGCTGATGGTGCCGGGGCCGTCCGGGTGGGTGAGCTCCAGCGTGGCGGTCGTCGCCTCGGCGAAGCGGGACTGCCACATCTCGTCATTGGTGAGTGCCCGGTGAAGATCTTCGACCGGAACGCTGTACTGCACGGTGAAGCTGAATTTTCGGGACATGGCGAAGACCGTAGCTCAGCGATGGAATAGCCTGCTGAAGTGTCGGAAACTAGCCAGTCTCATAGCGCTGAACAGCATCGGGCGGTTCGGTTGCGGCGGGCTCGGATCGGGGTCGCGATCGCCGCGGCCACCATCAGCTTCCTGTCCGTGCTGCTGGTGCTGGCGGCCTGGCGCGACGACCACCTGATCAACTCCGACAAGGGCGTGACCAGCGCCGAAGTGCTGTCGGCGGGCACGCTGCGGTCCGCGGTCATCTTCGTGACGCCGGACGGCGAGACCCACAATCCGAAGACCGGCGTGCTGTATCCGACCAAACTGACTGTCGGCGAACGCATCAATGTCGAATACCGGCGCAGCGATCCCGACCTCGTAAGGGTGGCGGGTCGCGATGCGCGTGTCGCGGTCATCCCGGCGGCCTCGGTGATCGTGGTCTGCTGGGCCATCGCCCTGCCGCTGCTGTGGTTCCTCGGCTCCTCGCCGAAGCGATGGCTGCGTGCGTTCCGGACGCGGCTGCGCGCCGCGCGGGCACGATCATCACGCGTGGACGCCGCCCGTTAGGGTGCGAGGGTGGCGAAAATCAGGCAGCGGGAATCGTTTCGGGCCCAGCTGGACAAGCAGCCGCGCGATGTCGCGTCCATGTTCGACGGGGTCGCAAAGCGGTACGACATCACCAATACGGTGATGACCGGCGGCATCGACCGCTATTGGCGGCTGATGACCCGAAAGGCGTTGGCGCTGCGGCCCGGCGAACGGGTGCTCGATCTCGCGGCGGGGACCGGCGTCTCCACCGTCGAGATGGCGAAGTCCGGCGCCTGGTGCCTGGCCACCGATTTCTCCCAGGGCATGCTCGCGGCGGGTCGCTGGCGCAATGTGCCGATGGTGGCGGGCGACGCCATGGCGCTGCCGTTCGCCGACGATTCCTTCGACGCGGTCACCATCTCCTACGGGCTGCGCAATGTCTCCGATCCGGATCTGGCGCTGCGCGAAATGGCCCGGGTGACCAAGCCCGGCGGGCGGCTGGTGGTGGCCGAGTTCTCCACCCCGACCCTGGCGCCGTTCCGGACGGTGTACATGGAATACCTGATGAAGGCGCTGCCCCGGGTGGCGACCACGGTCAGCTCCAATCCGGACGCGTATGTCTATCTGGCCGAATCGATCCGGGAGTGGCCGAACCAGCCGCAGCTGGCCATGCGCATCGCCGATGCCGGGTGGTCATCGGTGAAGTGGCGCAATCTGACCGGTGGGATCGTGGCCCTGCATCGCGGCTACAAGCTGGGCTGACCGCCCGGTCCCACCCCGTGTGGGATCGCTCACTACAGTGCTCTGACCTGGCCTCACAGTCGTCGACCCCGACTGTGAGGCCGATTGTCATCTGGACCTAACGTTCGGTAAATCGCCCGCAACCCGCACTGGTTTAACTCGGAACCATGGCCGAACAGCCCGCTCCCGCCACGAGTACCCGGACCGCGTGCTCGTACTGCGGGGTGGGCTGCGGAATCACCGTGGAGACCAAGCCCGATGCGCGCGGGCTGCCGATCATCGCCAAAGTCAGGGGCGACAAGCACCATCCGGTCAATGCGGGACGGCTGTGCACCAAGGGCGCGACCCACGCCGAACTGATGGCCGCGCCCGGCCGCATGGAGACCGCCTACCGCCGCCCCGAGCGCGGACAGCCGCCCGTCCCGCTGCCGGTCGACGAGGCGATTCACGAAGCCGCCGAACGACTTCGGGTGATTCTCGACACATACGGACCGGACGCCATCGCGCTCTACGTGTCCGGGCAGATGTCGATCGAGGCGCAATATCTCGCCACCAAGCTCGCCAAGGGCCACCTGCGGACCGTGCACATGGAGGCCAATTCGCGGCTGTGCATGGCCAGTGCGGCGGGCGGCTACAAGCTCTCGCTCGGCGCGGACGGCCCGCCCGGTTCCTACGACGATCTCGATCACGCCGACCTGTTCTTCGTCATCGGCGCGAATATGGCCGACTGCCATCCGATCCTGTTCCTGCGCATGGCCGATCGGCTCAAGGCGGGCGCGAAACTGATCGTGGTCGATCCGCGGCGCACCGCCACCGCCGACCGCGCGGACCTGTTCCTGCAGATCACACCCGGCACCGATCTCGCCCTGCTGAACGGGCTGCTGCACCTGCTGGTCGAGAACGGCGACATCGACGCCGAGTTCATCGCCGAGCACACCGAGGGCTGGGACGGCATGCCGGAATTCCTGGCCGATTACCCGCCGAAGCGGGTGGCCGAGGTGACCGGGCTCACCGAGACCGACATTCGCACGGCCGCCGCGTGGATCGGCGCGGCCGGGGAGTGGATGTCGCTGTGGACCATGGGCATCAACCAGTCCACCCACGGCACCTGGTCCACCAATGCCCTGATCAACCTGCACCTCGCCACCGGGGCCATCTGCCGCACCGGCAGCGGGCCGTTCTCGCTCACGGGGCAGCCCAATGCCATGGGCGGACGCGAAATGGGTTACATGGGGCCGGGATTGCCGGGGCAGCGCAGCCTGCTGTCGGCGGCCGACCGGGCCTTCACCGAGGACATCTGGGGGCTGCCGAGCGGCACCATTCGCGACGAGGCCGGGCCGGGATCCATCGAGATGTTCCGCGGGCTGGCCGAGGGCGAGATCAAGGCGGCCTGGGTGATCTGCAGTAATCCGGTGGCCTCCATGGCGAATCGGCGCACCGTGATCGCCGGGCTCGAGGCCGCGGAGCTGGTGATCGCCCAGGACGTGTACACCGACACCGCCACCAACGCCTACGCCGATCTGCTGCTGCCCGCCGCGCTGTGGGCCGAATTCGATGGCGTGCAGGTCAATTCGGAGCGCAATCTGACGCTGCTGCGGCGCTCGGTCGATCCGATCGGCGACGCGCGGCCGGACTGGCAACTCATCGCGCAGATGGCCACCGCACTCGGCTTCCCCGGGTTCGACTACGGCTCCAGCGCGGAGATCTTCGACGAGCTGCGGCAATTCAGCAATCCGGCGACCGGCTACGACCTGCGCGGCATCGACTACGCGAGTCTCGCCGACGGCCCGGCGCAGTGGCCGTGCCCCGATCCGGGACTGCGGCGCAACCCGATTCGCTACCTGAACGACGGCGTCAGCCAGACCCTGTACATCGATGAGCAGGGCCACACCCCGCGCCTGGCCTTCGCCACTCCCAGCCGCCGGGCCGTGTTCTACCCGCGCCCGCATCTGCTGCCCACCGAGATGCCGGACGACGATCACCCGTTCGTGCTCAATACCGGCCGCCTGCAACACCAGTGGCACACCATGACCAAGACCGGGAAGGTGGCGAAGCTGAACAAGCTCAACGGCGCGCCGTTCCTGGAGGTCCACCCGGACGACGCCGCGCGCCTCGAGGTCGGCGCGGGCGATCAGCTCGAGATCGCCTCGCGCCGCGGCCGTGCGGTGCTGCCCGTCCGGATCAGCGACCGCGTCCTGCCCGGCACCTGTTTCGCGCCCTTCCACTGGAACGACGAACAGGGCGAATACCTCACCATCAACGCCGTCACCAATGACGCCGTCGACCCGATCTCGCTGCAACCGGAATTCAAGGCGTGCGCGGTCCGGCTGCGCAAAGTCGCCGCTTTGCGCGCGGGCCCGGATCTCGCGCACGACGGCGACTCCCCCGCGGCCGGGGAGTCGACTGTCGCCGAACGTGATTCGTCCCAGCGACACCCAGCTTCCGGGAGCCCGCAGGACCCGATCGCGACAGCCGACGCCCAGGGCTTGGACCGGGCTCTGGACATCGGCGCTACCCCTCATCCCGATGTGGGGGCCTCCGGGCCGTTCGGCAATGGGGTCGGGGCAAGTACGAGCGGGCCGCATCCGCTGGCGGTGACGCTCGGGCTGGACAGCGGAAGCGCACCGACGCTGAGCGAGATCGAGCGCATCTACCTCGGCGGATATCTCGCGGCGCTGCAGAGTCTCCCCGTGAGCGATGTGCCGGTACTCCCCGACACCGCGCCGATCTCCGAGCGCAGCCGGATCTGGATCAACGGACTGCTGGGCGGGATGTACTCCCGTGCGCCGCAGCCTCGTTCGACGATGCTCGACACTGCCGCGAGCGCGTCGGTGCTCGGTGGCGCGTCGATCCTCGGTGACGCGGTCGAACCGCTGGGTTTCGCGCTGCCGACGCGGACGGTGACCGTGCTGTGGGCCTCGCAGACCGGGACCGCGGAAGACCTCGCCGCCGCTCTGACCACCTACCTGCTCGATTCCGGGATCGAACCGCGGCTGCTCGACATGGATTCCGCCGAATTGTCCGACCTGACCGGCGATGTGCTGGTCATCAGCAGCACCTTCGGCGACGGCGGACCGCCCGACAACGGCGCCGACTTCTGGGAACGGCTCAACGACAGCGCGATCCGGCTGACCGGCATGCGCTACGCGGTGTTCGCGCTGGGCGACTCCTCCTACGACGACTTCTGCGGCCACGGCCGGAAACTCGACGAGCTCTTCGCCCAGCGCGGCGCGACCCGCCTGCTGCCCCGCGTCGACAGCGAGCCCGACCACGAAGAGCTGTCGGCCACCTGGATCGATGAGGTCGCGGCGATCCTCACCGCACCGGCGTCCGAATCCACCGGCGGCAGTGACGCCTTCGAGCCGACCGGCAACCCCGCCTTCGGACCGACCGGCAGCGTCGCCTCAGGACCGACCGGCCATGCCGATGTCGGCGCAGCGGCAACCGACCATCCCAACCACACCGGATCCGCGACCACGCCCCGCCGCGATGCGGCGGGCGCCTTCCGGTCCGCTGCCGAGGCCGACCGAGAATCGCATCGGACCACTCCCGGTCCCCCGGAATCCGGTGCTCGCCCGGCCGGACCGGCCACCGCCCGTGCGGCCACCGGGTTCTCCGCGGGGCGCACGCGCACCCTGGAAGCCGCGCCGTTCACCCGCAACGCGCCGGTGCTCGCGAAACTCGTGCGCAATGAGCTGCTCTCGCGCGACGGGTCCGGGAAAGAGGTGCGGCGGTTCGGGTTCGATCTGAGTGATCTCGAGGCGACCTACGAGGTCGGCGATTCGCTCGGGATTCGGCCCGCGAATTGTGCTGCGCTGGTGGCGGAATGGCTCGCGGCGACCGGGTTGGACGGGCGGCGGATCATCGATGTCGAAGACGATGAGATGACGCTGGCGCAGGCGCTGCGCACCCGCTACGACATCACCAAGGCGAGCACGGATCTGCTGTCGTTCGTGGCGGATCGCAATCCCAGCCCGCGTTTGGCGAAACTGCTGCGGCGCGACAATCGCAATGAGCTGGACGGGTACCTGTGGGATCGGCAGGCCGTGGACGTGCTGCGCGATTTCCCGGTGCGGGCCGATCTGGTGGAGTGGCTGGGAACGCTGAAAAAGCTACAGCCGCGCCAGTATTCGATCTCGTCGAGTCCGCTGGTGGATCCGCGCGAGGTGCAGTTGACCGTCGGCGTGGTGCGTTACGGCGATCCGGCGGCCATCGGGTCGCAGGCGCGGCGTGGCGGGGTGTGCTCGACCTTCCTCGCCGATCGCGCCGACGCCCCGGTGCCGATCTTCCTGCAACGGGCACCGCATTTCCGGCCGCCGCTGGATCCGTCCGCGCCCATGATCATGGTGGGCCCGGGCACCGGCATCGCACCGTTCCGGGGTTTCCTGCAGGAGCGGCGCGCGCTGGGATGCACCGGCCGCAATTGGCTTTTCTTCGGCGATCAGCACGCCAAGGACAATTTCTACTACCGCGCCGAATTGGAGGACATGTTCCGCTCGGGCTTCCTGACTCGCCTCGATCTGGCGTTCTCGCGGGATCAGCGGGAGCGGATCTACGTGCAGCACCGCATGATCGAGCACGGCGCGGAATTGTGGGCGTGGCTGCGCGAGGGCGGCCATTTCTATGTGTGCGGTGACGCCGCGCGCATGGCCAAGGACGTGGACGACACCCTGCTGCGGATCGCGCGGATTCACGGCAAGCTCAGCGAGGACGGCGCGCTGGCATTCAAGAAGCAACTGGTGGCGGAGAAGCGCTACGTGCGGGACGTGTACTGATTCCGGTCCAACCGGTCTGAAAACATGATATTTAAGACGCATGTCGGTCCGGATCAGTCGAAACACCGCACGGTCGGCGGTAGCCGCCCTCACCGCCGTCGCGGCGCTGAGCCTGGGCGGCATCCCCGCCGGAGCCGATGACGGCGTCCCCGCCGCCACTCCCGCCGCGACACTGCCCGGTGTCACCCTGCCGGACCTGAAGACCGACGACGGCTCGTACATCAAGAACGTGGCGGCCAAGGACGAGCACACCGTCACCTTCACCATCTACTCCGCCGCCATGAACCAGGTCTTCCCGGTCGACGTGCTGCGCCCCCAGGACACCTCGCAGGCCCGCCCCACGCTGTACCTGCTCAATGGCGCGGGCGGCGGCGTCGACCAGGCGACCTGGCAATTGCGCACCGACGCACTGGATTTCCTGTCCGACAAGAACGTGAACGTGGTGCAGCCCATCGGCGGCGCGTTCACCTGGTACACCGACTGGATCAACCCCGACCCCGCCCTCGGGGTGAACAAATGGTCCACGTATCTCGGCAAGGAACTGCCGCCGTTGATGACCGCCGCACTGGGCAGCAATGGCGTCAATGCGATCGCGGGCATCTCCATGGCCGGTCTGCCCGTGCTGAATTCGGTCATCTTCAATCCGGGACTGTTCCGTAGCGCGGCCGTGTACAGCGGGTTCTTCCAGACCACGTCCACGCTGGGCCGGGAATCCATTCGCATGGTCACCGAGCTGTACGGCGGCGGCAAGGTGTCGAATATGTGGGGACCCGACGACGACCCGCTGTGGGCCGCCAACGATCCGACGCTGAACGCCGAAAAACTGCGCGGCACCAACCTTTTCATCTCCACCGGCAATGGCATTCCCGGCGCGTTCGACGTGCCCGGCGCGCGCGGCCGCATGGAGAAGAATCCCGCCGACACCACCAAAACGGTGGCCCTGGGCTCGTTCATCGAGGCGAACGTGGAACTGTCCACCTCCATCCTGCAAACCCGCCTGCAATCGCTGAACATTCCGGCGACCTTCGAATTCCGCACCACCGGAACGCATATCTGGGGTTACTGGCAGGACGATCTGAAAGCCTCGTGGCCGGTCCTCGCCCAGGGCCTCTATTCGACTCCGTGATCCCTTATACGGCAGGCGGATTGACGCGTGCGAAGTCCGCGAGCCGGTAGTACGGGTAGTAGGGATACGGCGGCGTGACGGCGCTCGCCTTGTCCAGGCGGGCGATCTGCTCGGCGTCGAGCTGCCAGCCGACCGCACCCAGGTTCTGGCGCAACTGCTCCTCGTTGCGCGCGCCGACGATGACGGTGGCCACGGTCGGCCGTCGCAGCAGCCAGTTCAGGGCGAGCTGCGGGACGGTCCGGCCGGTTTCGGCGGCGAGTTGGTCCAGCACCTCGACGATGTCGTAGAGCTGCTCGTCGTCGACCGGCGGCCCGGCCTCGGCGGTCGTATGCAGGCGGCTGCCCGCCGGAAGCGGTTGGCCGCGACGGATCTTCCCGGTCAGCCGACCCCAGCCGAGCGGACTCCAGACCACCGCGCCGACACCCTGATCCAGGCCCAGCGGCATGAGTTCCCACTCGTAATCGCGGCCGACCAGCGAGTAGTAGACCTGGTGTGCGACATAGCGCGGGAACCCGTGCTTGTCGGCGGCGGCAAGGGATTTCATGAGCTGCCAGCCCGCGAAATTGGACGCGCCGACATAACGGATCTTCCCGGAACGCACCAGCTGATCCAGGGCCGAGAGAACCTCCTCAACCGGCGTTCCGGCATCGAAGGCATGCAGTTGGAACAGGTCGATGTGGTCGGTGCCGAGGCGTCGCAACGAGCCCTCGACCGCCGAGATGAGCCGGGCGCGACCGGATCCCGCGTCGACCGGGCTCGGACCGGTCGGCAGCCCGGCCTTCGTGGAGAGCAGCAGCCGATCGCGGCGGCCCCGAATCGCCTCGCCCAGCACCTCTTCCGACGCTCCGTCGGAGTAGACGTCGGCGGTGTCGAACAGGGTGACGCCCGCGTCCAGGCTGATGTCCACCAGCCTGCGGGCCTGCCGGGCATCGGTGTCGCCCCAGGCGGAGAAGAGTTCGCCGCGACCACCGAAGGTGCCCGCCCCGAAGCTCAAGGCCGGAACCAGCAGACCGGAAGCGCCGAGCCGACGGTATTCCATGATCACTCCTAACGGAACCATAGTTTCATTAACAATCGAGACGCTACACTCAGCCCGTCGCAAATGGAACTGGAGAACCGTTATGACCCGTGACACGGCCGAGGCGTCGGACGCCGCCGAATCGATCGACGCCACGACCCCCGGTTCGATCCGCCCGGGCGGTCGCACGGCCCGCGTCCGCGAGGCCGTGCTGCGCGCCACCGGGGACCTGCTGGCCGAACACGGTTTCGCCACCCTCGACCTGGGCGAGGTGGCCGCCCGCGCCGAGGTCGGCAAGACCACCGTCTACCGCCGCTGGCGCACCCCCGCCGGACTCGTTGCCGACCTGCTGGCCGAGATGGCCGAAACCTCACTCCCCCACAGCGATACCGGCACCTTGCGCGGCGACCTGCTCGAAAACGCCCGCTTGGTCGGCAAAACCCTCACCGACCCCCGCCAGGGCCGCCTCTTCCGCGCCGTCATCGCCGCCGCCACCAGCGACGACACCGCCGCCGCGGCCCTGCACACCTTCTACGACACCCGCCTGCGCGAATGGTCCCCCTGCGTCGAAGCCGCCATCACCCGCGGCGAACTCCCACCCGAAACCGACCCCCGCGCAGTCCTTTCCGCCGTCTCCGCCCCGCTCTACTACCGCCTCCTCGCCAGCGGCGACCCGGTCGACGAGGCGGCGATCAAGGCCGCCGCCGAGGCTGCGACGTTGGCCGCCCAGCAAGGCGTATTCGCCTCCACCGCATAGCGGTACGCCGCTCATACGGAAACGGCCCCGGGGGGGGGGCCCCCCGGGGCGCGCCCGGGGGGGGGTGTCCACCCGGCAGGGCGCCCCCCCCCACCCGGGGCGGCGCGG
>NZ_JBSGBY010000058.1:0-22022 GCF_053601505.1 Nocardia sp. NPDC004722 | reverse complement strand
CGAATGCGGCCGCGGCCCCGCTGGCCGCTCGCATTCCCGCGTTCCGGACGCCGATCCCCGCGAGCAGAGCGATGGCCACGATAACCACGACGATCCAGGTCGGTCGGATACCCGTCCGATTCCTCCGGGATGTGCCCGCCGTGCAGGTGCACCACCACCGGCACCGGCAGTTCGTTGCGATGCGTGACGACCGTGCGCCGGGCCCGATCCGAGATCACCGTCGGCCCGGGGAAGGTCCCGTTGTAGCCCCACACAGGCGTCGAATAACCGGGCAGCACAGTCGCATTCGCGACCCGCTGGGTGATCCGGTAGTAGTCGGTGGTGGCGTCGCGCCGTTCGGGTGCGAGCACGGGCGGCACGGTCAGCGGCAGGGTGAACGGCTCGGGCAACCGCGCCGCGCTGGTCAGGTGCACCCGGTCGGCGGGCGAATCGACCGACAGCTGCCAGGCCCCCGCCGCCCCCGCCACGCCGAGCGCTGCCGCGGTCCGGAACAGGGCTCGTCGCGAGAGGGTCACCGGCTCGCCGCCGGAATCGCCGCGGTCGTGGTGCTCCACGCCTGAATGGTCAACGCCAGCAACCCCGCCACCAGCGTCACGCCGAGCGGAATGTGCACTGCCAGCGCCATCCGGTAGCCGAGCATGATTTGAATACCCGCTGCCAGCGTCAGCGCCAACCCCACTGCCGCCGTCCACCAGGGCACGCCCGCGAATCGCCAGGCCGCGGCGAAACACATTGTCATGACCAGGATTCCGGCGAACAGCACCCCCGCGTTGGCGGCGTGCGCGTCCAGGGCGTCGTAGCTTCCCGCCATGAACCGCCCCGCGAACATGGCCTGGGCGAAGGAATCGAGGGTGACCAGGGCGGTGCTCGCGCGCAGCACGCGCTGCCAGGTCCGTGCGCTCATGACAACCTCTCAACAGTTCAGGTTTCTGAATAGTTCAGAAGTCTGAACTTGTATGCTGGTGCCTGTCAAGAACCCGTGGGCGGCACGGCGAGAATGGGAGGCACAGTGGCGCAGGCACATCCGGCCGAGAGCGAGATGCGGGATCGATTGGTGGCTGTGGTACCACTGATCTCGGCCTACCTCCGCCGCGCCAAGGGCGACATGTCACCGGAGATGCGGCAGGTGTTCGAGGCGGCGGGCCTGGGCGCGCGCCACGGCGCGGTCCTGGCCTACGTGTGGTCCTCGGGACCGGTGAGCGTCGGCGACGCCGCCCGCCAACTCGGCCTGAGCCTCACCAACACCAGCCAGCTCAGCGGTGAGCTCACCCGCGCGGGATGGCTACGCCGCGACAGCGATCCGGCCGACCATCGCCGCACCCTGCTGTCGGTGCCGCCCGAACGGCACGCCGAATTCGGCGCCTTCATCGACCGCCGCAGCGAGGTGCTGCTGCGCGCAATGGCCCGCCTGACCCCCACCCAACGCGAGGGTTTCGTCGCGGGCCTCAGCGCCTGGGCCGAGGAGATCGAGGTGATGAACGCGGACTGAAACACGGCCCGGACAACGAAAAACCCCGCGCCACAAGGGTGTTGGCACGGGGTTCGACAACGGGAACGTCAGACGTTCGCGGGCTCCGGGCTCGAGGAGGCTGCCGGGGCGCTCTTGCGGTGCTCACGCCCGGTCAGCCAGCGGCCGACGGTCACACCCACCATGCCGGGGATGAAGATGAGCAGCACGATCCAGGCCGCGCCGGAGGTGATGTTGAACAGCAGGCCCTGATCGCCGAGATCGAACTTGGGGATGAAGTCCAGCAGCCACGCGACCAGTCCGGCGCCGACGCCGCCGGCGAGCGCGGCCTTGAGCCAGCGCATGGTCAGATCCGAGGACTGCTCGGGATCGGGGTTGGCCCGCCGGTCGGCGCGGCCGTCCAGCACACCCCAGGTCACGACGGCGACGACCAGCACGATCAGGCACAGGATTCGCATCCACGCGCCCGCGGTCGGCCAGCTCATCATGCCGAAGCCGAGCAGGGTTTCCAGCACTACGGTCAACCCGCCCAAGCCCACGGCGCGCAACACCCACGCATTCATGTCGATCACCTTAACCTGCGCGGCCGCTCTGGCGAACCGGATGAACTGAAACTTGTTCCAGAACCATAGCGGGAGCGGGGCGCTGCGGGCGGGCGGGCCCGACACGCTGCTAGAAATGCGGAGTGAGCATCGAAGCCGTCGCCCTGCTGCAGGATCCGGTCCGCAAGCGGCTCTACGACTATGTCGCGGGCGCGGACCACGATGTCAGCCGGGACGAGGCGGCCGAAGCCGTCGAGATCAAACGCCCGCTCGCGGCGTTCCACCTGGACAAACTGGCCGAGGCGGGACTGCTGGACGCGGTGTTCCGGCGACCGGAAGGCCGCACCGGGCCCGGGTCGGGGCGGCCCGCGAAGTTCTACCGGCGCGCCGACGCCGAGTTCTCGGTGACGCTTCCGGCGCGCGACTATCGCACGGTCGCAACGGTTCTGGCCGAGGTGGTCGAGCACGAGGGTTTCGAGGATGCCATCGCGCGAGTCGCGGCCGCACACGCCCCGGAGTTGGAGGGGCGCAGCCTGTTCGAGGCGCTGAGCGCGAACGGCTATGAGCCGTATGCCGACGGTGATGTGATTCGCCTGCGCAACTGCCCTTTTCACCGGCTCGCCGTGGACTTCCCGCCGCTGGTGTGCGGCATGAATCTGGCGTTGCTCGCCGGTCCGGCGGCCGCGGCCGGATGGACAGCGCGCATGGATCCGGCACCTGGCCGATGCTGCGTAAGCTTTTCTAAAAACAATGTCGATTAGTTATAGTCGGGGCATGCACCTCGCACAGCTCAATATCGGCCGACTCGTCGCACCCGAAGGCGATCCGCGCGTCGCCGACTTCTACGCCGCCCTCGACGAGATCAACGCGCTCGCGGAATCCTCCCCCGGTTTCGTCTGGCGGATGGTCGACGGCGAGACCAACAACGCCACGACACTGCGCCCCTACGACCAGGATCCGGACATGCTCGTGAACATGAGCGTGTGGGAGACGCGAGAGGCGTTGTTCGACTACGTGTATCGCAGCGCCCACATGGAGTACGTGCGCCGCCGCCGGGAATTCTTCGTCCCGCTGCGCGAGGTGTTCACGGTGCTGTGGTGGGTGCCGGAGGGCAGCGTGCCGGAGCTGGGCGACGCCATGCGCCGCCTCGAGCACCTGCGTGAGAACGGGCCCACGCCGGACGCGTTCACCTTCCGCCAGTCGTTCGAACCGGAACTGCCCGAATCGGTCGGGTAGGGTCGCTCAGTCCTGGAGTGCCGCGGCCATTTCCGCGCGCGGGGCGGGCTTGCCGGTGAACTGCTCCACCTGCCCGTAGGCTTGATTCAGCAGCATCTCCAGGCCGCTGACGACCGTATTGCCCGCGCGCGCAACCGCTTCGGCGAGCGGAGTCGGCCACGGGTTGTAGATGGCGTCGAGTACGACGGGAGCCGCGGCGATCGAATCGGCCACGGCCGCGGCGGCTTCGGCGGGCACGGTGCTGACGACGGCGTCGACATCCGAGCACACGAACAGCAGCCCCTCGGGATCGAAGCCGAGCACCTCGGCCGACATCCCCAGTTGTTCGGCCAGTTCGAGGGTGTCGGCGGCGCGGCCGCGATCACGCGCGACGATGGTGACGGTGTGCGCGCCCAGATCCGCCAGCGCCAGCAGCGCCGGGCGGGCGGTGCCGCCCGCACCCAGCACGACCGCGCGGGCCACCTCTTTCACGCCCGCGCCTTCCAGCGCGCCCCGCACGCCGTCCACGTCGGTGCAGTCCGCGCGCCATCCGGAGTCGGTGCGCACCAGTGTGTTCGCCGACCCGACCAGCTCGGCGCGTTCGGTGCGCTCGTCGGCGTAGGCGAGCGCCGCGACCTTGCCGGGCATGGTCACCGACAGCCCGACCCATTCCGGCCCGAGCCCGTCGACCAAGCCCGGCAACTGCTCGCCCGTGCACTCGATGCGCTCGTAAGTCCAGTCCAGGCCCAACGCCCGATAGGCCGCCAGATGCAGTTGCGGCGAACGGGAATGCGAGATGGGGCTGCCGAGGACGGCCGCCTTGCGACTACCGCCCACTGTCGAGGATTCCACTCTGCCTGGCCTTTTCGATATTGCGCAGATGCTCCTGATAGTTGTCGGTGAACAACGTGGTGCCCTGCTTGTCGACGGTCACGAAGTACAGCCACGGTCCCGGCGCGGGATTCTCCATGGCGCGCATGGCATCCAGCGACGGCGCGGAGATCGGCGTCGCGGGCAGCCCGGCCATGGCGTAGGTGTTCCACGGCGTCTTCTTGTTCCGGTCGGCGTCGGTGGTGGCGACCTCGGTCTGCGCGAGGGTGTAGTTGACGGTGGAGTCGAACTGCAGCGGCTGCTGCGCGGCGAGCCGGTTCACGATGACCCGCGCCACCTTCGACATGTCCTGCGGCAGCGCCTCGCGTTCCACCAGCGACGCCGCGATCAGCGTGTCGTAGGGCGAGAGCCCGTTGGCGGCGCCCGATTGCAGCAGCCCGCTCGCCTCGTAGGTCTGCGCACTGCTGGCCACCAACTGCTTGAGGATGTCCTGTGCGCTGGCGCTGGGATCGAAATCCCAGGTGCCACCGGCGATCAGACCCTCGAGCTGACGCGTGCGGTCCGGTGCCGACTTGACCCGCTCCAGCGCCCACGCGGGCACGCCGAGCGCGGCCGGATCGGGATTCGCGCCCGCCTGGTCGAGTTGCTCGTAGGTCACGCACTTGGCCGCGGTGCCGGAGCCGACGCAACTGGCCTCGGCGATCTTGCGGTAGATGCCGTCCTTGCGCGCGTTGGTGGTGACATCGCTGGAGTCGTGCAACTGACGGCCCTCGGAGATGACCACATTGCCGACCCGCGCGTCCTTGCTGAACAGCGCGGTCACCGCCTCCGAGCCCTTGCTGTGGCCGGGGATGGCGTAGTAGCCGGGCTGGATGGAGTTCATGTTCGTATTGCGCACGGCCGCTTCGTAGAACGCGCCGCTGCTCTGCACGATGCCCTTGTCGGCCATCGTCTGCGCGATCTGCGTGGAGGTGTCGCCGGGCTTGATCTGGATGACCACCAGCGGACCCTGCGGGCCGGAGAAGTCGGCGGGCGGGCTCAGCTTGCCGACGAACTTCCAGGCCGCGAATCCGACCGCGCCGAGGAACAATACGGCGAACACGCCCGCGATGACGAACAGGTTGCGGCGACGGCGCTTGCGTTCGGCCGCCTTGCGCGACGCCATGCGCGAACGCTTGGGCCGGGCTCCGCCACGGCCGCCCGAACGGGTCTGCCCGCGCCCGGACCGACTGGCGGCCCGGCCGGTGCGTTCCGCGCGCTGGGGTGCGCTGCGGCGTGGCGGCTCCGGCGCCAGCGGGGGCTCGTCGTCGTAGTCGTCGCCCTCGAAGTGCTCGTCGTCGTAGCGCTCATCCTCGTAGCGCGGGATGACGGTGGTGTCGTCCTCGTAATCGTCCGCCTCGGACCATTCCAGATCGTCGCGGCGGTAACGCCGTTCGGCGTTCTGCCGGTAGCGTTCCTCAGCGCGCGTCCAGCGGTCGGTCATGCGTCATCACCGCGCGGCTTCAAAAGGGCACTCCGTTCGTCCAACCATCCTTGCAGGATCGACACGGCGGCGGCTTGATCGATGACCTGCCGCTGCCCGCGTGCGCGAACTCCACTGTCTCGCAACGCACGTGCAGCAGACACCGTAGTCAAACGTTCGTCGGAAAGTCGCACCGGCACCGGTGTGATCAGACCCCGCAAACGCCCCGCGAAGGTGGCCGCCAGCTTAGCGGAAGACCCGCTCTCGCCGCGCAAGGTGCGCGGCAGGCCGACGATCACTTCGACGGCCTCGTATTCCCGCACAATCTCGGCAATTCTGGATAGATCGGACGCCAGGGTGCCGGGCGCGACCTTTTTCGCGCGCGGCACGGTTTCCACCGGGGTGGCCAGCAGGCCGTCGGGATCGCTGGAGGCGACACCGATGCGGACGGAGCCCACATCGATGCCGATGCGCCTGCCGCGACCGGGATCCCGCTCGGCGGAGGGTCGCTCGGCGGCGAAATCACGCCCGGCCGTCACCCCGGAGGCTTCGGTGGGCGTGCGAGCAAATCCGGAGGAATGCCCCGAATCGGGCCCCGGAGAGCCCGTTTCGGAGATGGACCCGGCCCCGTGATCGGGGCCGGGTGTGTCGGATGTATCGGAGTCCGCCATTACCCGGCGAGCTCGGCGACCCGCGTGCGCAGCGCGGCCAGGCCCGCCTCGATGCCCGACGGGTCGGAACCCGCGCCCTGGGCCATCTCCGGCTTGCCGCCGCCGCGGCCCGCGATGGACGGACCGAACGCGGCCACCAGATCCCCGGCCTTGACGCCCAGATCCTGGGCGGCCTTGGTGACGGCCGCGACGAACGGCACCTTGCCGTCGGCATTGCCGAGCAGCACCACGATGGCGGGCTCGGAACCCAAGCGGCCCTTGATGTCCTGCACCAGGGTGCGCAGATCGCCCGCGCCCACGCCCTCGGGCGCGGCGGCGGCGACCAGCAGCACCTTGCCGACCCGCTGGGCCTGCTCGGCGAAGGTTCCGGCGCTGGCCAGCACGGCCGCCATCTTGGTGCGCTCGAGTTCCTTCTCGGCCACCTTCAACCGCTCGACGAGCTGCTCGACGCGGCCGGGCACCTCGTCCGAGGGCACCTTCAGCGAGGACGCGAGACCGGCCAGCAGCGCGCGCTCCTTGGCCAGGTAACGGTAGGAGTCCAGGCCCACAAAGGCTTCCACGCGGCGGATGCCGGAGCCGACCGACGACTCGCCGAGCACGGTGATCGGCCCGATCTGCGCCGAGCTCTGTACGTGCGTACCACCGCAGAGCTCCATGGAGAACGGTCCGCCGATCTCCACGACGCGCACCTCGTCGCCGTAGTTCTCGCCGAACAGCGCCATCGCGCCCATCTTCTTGGCCGAGGGCAGATCGGTGACGAAGGTGTTGACGGTGAAGTCGTCGGCGACCGCGTCGTTGGAGACGGCCTCGATATCGGCCTTCTGCTGCTCGGTCAGCGCGCCCTGCCAGTTGAAGTCGAAGCGCAGGTAGCCGGGCTTGTTGAGCGAACCGGCCTGAACGGCGTTGGGGCCCAGCACCTGTCGCAGCGCGGCATGCACCATGTGGGTGCCGGTGTGGCCCTGGGTCGCGCCCTTGCGCCAAGCCGGATCGACCTGGGCCAGCACGGTGTCGCCCTCGGTGAGCTGACCGGCCTCGACGGTGGCCTTGTGCACCCACACCTTCTTGGCGATCTTCTGCACGTCGTTGACGGCCACCTTCAGGCCCTGCGAGGAGACGATCGAACCGCGGTCGGCGATCTGACCACCGGACTCGGCATACAGCGGGCTGCGGTCGAGGATGATCTCGACGTCCTGCCCGACCTCGGCGACCGGCACCCGCACGCCGTCCTTGATGAGCGCGAGAACGGTTGCCTCGGTGGCCAGTTCGTCGAAGCCGGTGAACTCGGTCGCGCCGCGGTCCACGAACTCCTTGTAGATGGTGAGGTCCGCGTGCGCGTGCTTGCGCGAGAGCGCGTCTTCCTTGGCCCGCTTGCGCTGCTCGGCCATGAGCGCGCGGAAGCCCTCCTCGTCGACCTGCAGCCCGGCCTCGGAAGCCATTTCGAGGGTCAGGTCGATCGGGAAGCCGTAGGTGTCGTGCAGCGTGAACGCGTCGGTGCCGCTGATCTTCTTGCTGCCCTGCGCCTTCACCTCGTCGACGGTCTCGTCGAACAGCTTGGTGCCGGTGTTGAGGGTCTTGAGGAAGGCGGCTTCCTCACCGACGGCGACGGTCTCGATGCGCTTGAAATCGGTGGCCAGCTCCGGGTAGGAGGGGGCCATCAGCTCGGAGACGACCTTGATGAACTCGCCCATCACCGGCTTCTCCGCACCCAGCAGGCGGGCCGAGCGCACGATGCGGCGCAGCAGGCGGCGCAGCACGTAGCCGCGGCCGTCATTGCCCGGGTTCACGCCGTCGCCGATCAGCATGGCGGCGGTGCGGGCGTGGTCGGCGATGACGCGGAAGCGCACATCGTCGGTGTGCTCGACACCGTAGGAGCGGCCGGTCAGTACCTCGGCCTTGTTGATGATCGGACGCAGCAGATCGGTCTCGTAGACGTTGTCGACGCCCTGCAGGAGGAACGCGACACGCTCGATGCCCATGCCGGTGTCGATGTTCTTCTTGGGCAGCGGGCCCAGGATCTCGAAGTCGTCCTTGCCGCGCCCGGCGCCCCGCTCGTTCTGCATGAACACGAGGTTCCAGATCTCGAGGTAGCGGTCCTCGTCGGCCTCGGGGCCGCCCTCGACGCCGTACTCGGGGCCGCGGTCGAAGTAGATCTCCGAGCACGGGCCGCACGGGCCGGGGATGCCCATGGACCAGTAGTTGTCGGCCATGCCGCGACGCTGGATGCGGGCGTCCGGCACACCCAGCTCACGCCAGATCTGCTCGGCCTCGTCATCGTCGAGATAGACGGTGACCCAGAGCTTTTCCGGGTCGAAGCCGTAGCCGCCGTCCTCGACGGACTTGGTCAGCAGCGACCAGGCGAACTGCATGGCCTCGCGCTTGAAGTAGTCGCCGAAGGAGAAGTTGCCGGCCATCTGGAAGAAGGTGTTGTGGCGGGTCGTCACGCCGACGTTCTCGATATCGCCGGTGCGCACGCACTTCTGCACGCTGGTCGCGGTCGCGAAGGGCGGCGTCTGCTGACCGAGGAAATACGGAACGAACTGGACCATGCCTGCGTTCACGAACAGCAGGTTGGGGTCGGCCAGGATCAGCGAGGCACTCGGTACCTCGGTATGTCCGGCCTTTACGAAATGCTCCAGGAAGCGCCGTCGAATCTCGTGGGTCTGCACAGGTATCCAGCCTACCGGTCCCGGTCCAGGGAGTTTCCACCCACCACCGGGCGATAGCTACCATCGCCCGGGTGACTGTGATCCCCGACCCATCCCAGCGCTTCCCGCTCCCCCACGCACCTCGCACCGTGTTCCTGAAACCGCACGTCACCTCGCCGAATATCGTGGTCGGCGACTACAGCTACTTCGACGATCCGGGCGACCCGACGGCCTTCGAGACCAACAACGTCCTCTACGCCTTCGGCCCCGAGAAGCTGATCATCGGCAAATACTGCGCCATCGCCACCGGCACCCGCTTCATCATGGCCGGGGCCAACCACGCGACTTCGGGCGTGTCGACCTTCCCGTTCACCATCTTCGGCGGCACCTGGGCCGAGGAGACGATGGACATCATCACCTCGATCCCCTCCAAGGGCGACACGATCGTCGGCAACGACGTGTGGATCGGCTACAACTCACTGATCATGCCGGGCGTCACGATCGGCGACGGCGCGATCATCGCCACCGGTTCGGTGGTGACCTCCGACGTCCCGCCCTACACGATCGTGGGCGGCAATCCGGCCCAGGTGGTCAAACAGCGCTTCCCCGACGCGGACGTACAGCGCCTCCTGCGGGCGGCCTGGTGGGACTGGCCGATCGAACTCGTCACCGAACACGTGCGCGAGATCATGGGCGGCACCCCCGGCGAGATCGAACGCATCGCGATCCACGAGGGACTGCTCTCCGACTGACCAGGGCCGCAGACGGATTCGCGGTACATCGGTCGATCATCGATGGCACCCAGTGCAATTCGGCACCGGGTGCGGAGGTCGAGCGACGCTACTTGCCCCGGACGATGCGGCGGAGTTTGGTGACGCGGGGGCCGACTTCGCGTTCGTAGCCGTGGTCGGTGGGCTGGTAGTAGTCGGTGCCGACGAGTTCGTCCGGTGGATATTGCTGGGCGAGAACGCCGTCGGGGTGGTCGTGAGGGTATTTGTAGCCCTGGGCATTGCCGAGGGCTGCCGCGCCCGCGTAGTGGCCGTCACGCAGGTGGGCGGGGACGGCGCCCGCCTTGCCCGCGCGAATGTCGGCCATGGCGGCCGCGAGGCTCTTGACCACGCCGCCCGATTTCGGGGCGGTGGCGATGTGGATGGTGGCCTGGGTCAAGGCCAATTGCGCCTCCGGCATACCGACCAGTTGGACAACCTGGGCGGCGGCGACCGCGGTCTGCAACGCGGTCGGGTCGGCCATGCCGACCTCTTCGCTGGCCTGGATCATCAAGCGGCGGGCGATGAATCGCGGATCCTCGCCCGCGCTGATCATGCGGGCCAGATAGTGCAGGGCGGCATCGACGTCGGAGCCGCGCAGGGATTTGATGAACGCGCTGATCACGTCGTAGTGCTGATCGCCCGCGCGGTCGTAGCGCACGGCGGCCTTGTCGACGCTGGCCTCGACCAGCTTCACGTCCACCGTCCCGTCCAGGGACGATTCCGCCGACGCCTCCAGCGCGGTGAGCGAGCGCCGCGCATCACCGCCAGCGATCCGCACGATGTGATCGAGTGCCTCGTCGGTGACCGTGTACTCCCCCGCCAACCCGCGCGGATCCTCGATCGCCCGCTTCAACACCGTGCGAATGTCGTCCTCCGACAAGGACTGCAACTGCAACACCAGCGACCGCGACAGCAGCGGCGACACCACGGAGAACGACGGATTCTCCGTGGTAGCCGCGACCAACAGCACGATCCGGTTCTCCACCGCCGCCAGCAGCGCGTCCTGCTGAGTCTTCGAAAACCGGTGCACCTCATCGATGAACAACACGGTCTGTTCCCCCGCGGTCAGCCGCCGCCGAGCCAGATCGATGACCGCTCGCACTTCTTTCACCCCGGCCGAAAGCGCCGAAAGCGCCTCGAACCGCCGCCCGGTCGCCCGCGACAACAGCGAGGCGAGCGTGGTCTTCCCGGTTCCCGGCGGCCCGTACAACAGCACCGACGCGGCCCCGGACCCCTCGACCAGCCGCCGCAACGGCGACCCGGGTCCCAGCAGATGCTGCTGCCCCACCACCTCATCGAGCGTGCGCGGCCGCATCCGCACCGCCAACGGCGCGAACCGGTCGTCCCCACTCGGAATACGCGCGGACGCCGCCTCGAATTCGTCGGCTACGGCCTGCGTGCCCGGCGCATCGAACAGCCCATCACTCACCTCGAAGACCCTACCCATCGGCTCCGACACTCCCGGACACACAGCGGTGCGGGCCGGAATCTCGTTCGGATTCCGGCCCGCACCAACGCGGAGGACTATTCCTCCCAGTGCTCTTCGAGCGTGGCCGACACGTGCTCGGCGAAGTCGCCCAGCGTGTCGTCGCCGGTGCAGCGGGCGTCTTCGGCGAGGGCGGCCCAGCGGTTGATGAGGGCGGCCGAGCGCGGGATGGAGAGGCCGTGTTCGCGGGCGGCGGCGATGCGGGTGTGGTCGGCGGGCAGGAACCAGTAGGTGGACAGCCACACCCAGATCAGGCGCGCCTCGAGGATGCGTTCGGCGAGGACATCGTCGTCGGCGAGGGCGGGCCAGACGGCGACCACCTCGGAGCGCCAGGCCTCGACCATCTGACGGGCGCGTTCGCGGGAGAGCTCGAAATCGCACAGGCAACCCGGGAAGGAGACCAGGGCGTAGGCGATGTCGAGGGTGGCGTCGCGGAAGCCGCCCCACTCGTAGTCGAGGAAGCGGGCGCCCTCGTCGTTGAGGATGACGTTGTCCGGGCACAGGTCCGAGGGGCTGAAGGCGCGGTAGCGTCCGGCCGAGAACAGGCGGTTGCCGCGCACGATGCGCTCGGCGATCTCCCCGGGCACCTCGATGCCCAGCTCGCGCTGCAACATGATCGGCACCTCGGCGACCGCGGATTCGGCCTGCTGCGCGATGCCGTCCACGCGATGCACCACATCGACCCGGCGCAACAGCGCGACGAAGTCGGCCTCGCGGCCCACGGTCGCGGCATGCATCCGGCCCAGCGCCTGCGCGAACGCCATCAGCGCATTGCGCCCGGCGGGTTCCGCGGCGGCCTGCAGCACCGCGGTGAGCGAGAGGTTCTCGCCGAGGTCGCTGAGGATGAGCAGGCGGTCGGGCAGGCTGTAGCCGAGCAGGTAGGCGCCGGGGCGATGGTCGCGGCCCAACGCGGTGGTGAACTGGTAGGAGACCGCCTCGCGCAGGAATGCGGAGTCGATGCTGGCGACACCGGGAGCCATACCCCCGGTGCGTCGTTGGTTCGCCGTGCCCGCAACCTGCTTCACAATCAGTGTGCGTGGTAGCGAAAAGGCGTTCTCCGCAACACGGACGCGTAGGACCGTTGTTCTACCACTACCGCTGAGTTCCATCGGATCGCTCAGCTTTACCGCAGCACCCATTCGCTTTGTGAGCAACTGTTGTGCCGCGGACACGACTTCGGCGGCGCGTTCGGCCAATAGTGCGGTCATCGGAACCCAAGTTACTCCCGTCAGGTCACTTTCAGCGAGCGGTTGCGCAACCTTTCGCGCGTCGGACGGCGTGTCTTTGTGAAGGGTTTGCCCACGCGGCGCTGGTTGCTTGACACAACCAGGAGGGTCTAGTTGTCTCATGGTCACTTGCTGTGCGCCACACCGTAAACCGGGAAATGTGAAAGGCTTGCGACCATGACTGGCACGCCGCCCTCAGCACCGTATGGCCCCGCCGGCGATCGCCCCGGTCCCGGCGGCGGTGAACAGTATCCGCCGCAGACCGGCCAGCACCAAAACCCCGAGCCCGCACCGTATTCCGGCGCACCCGAACCGGGCCCGGCGCACGGCCGCCACCAATTGCCCGGTATGGCCGGATATCCGCAGTTCGAGGGACCGGGCTCCGCGCACTACGGCAGCGAGCCCGTCGAACCCCCGCCACCACTGCCCCCGCAGTCGGGCGCGCCGCTGCCACCTCCTGGCTACGCCGGTGCGACACCGCCCCAGTATCAGTCCCCCGGGGGTATGCCGCCGGGCAATCCGCCTCCGCCGGGCGGGTTCCCACCGGGCGGAATCCCGCCGCAAGGGGGTCCACAGCCGGGTGAGGTCCCGCCGCAGCAGTCCTACGCGCCGCCCCGCGAGACCCTCGATGTGGGCGCGGCCGTGACCTACGGCTGGGATCGCTTCCGGCTCAATCCGGTTCCCTGGGTGGGCATGGTGCTCATCGGCCTGATCGCCTGGCTGGTGGTCACGCTGCTGGTGAGAATGGTTGATGTGCAGTCGCTCTCGGCGGTGATTCTGCTGTTCGCGGTGGTGTCGCTGGTGGTGTGGCTGCTGCAGGCCGCCATGATCCGCGGCGCGCTCTACGAAACCGACGGCACGCCACCGGATTTCCCGGCCTTCTTCGGCTTCGTGAACGCCGGCAATGTGCTCATCACCGCGCTCATCGTGTTCGCGCTGTGCTTCGTGGCCGCCATCGCCTGCTTCGTTCCGGCGGTGATCGTGGGCGTGTTGTGCATGTTCGCGCTGCACTTCGTGATCGACCAGGATCAGAATCCGCTGCAAGCCATCCAGTCCAGCGTCCGGCTGGTGATCGCCAACGCGCTGCACGTGTCGCTGCTGGCGCTGGCGGTGCTGATCATCACCGCGGTCGGCGCGCTGCTGTGCGGGCTCGGTCTGGTGGTGGCGGGTCCGGTCTGCGCCATCGCCACCACCTACGCGTATCGCGTCCTGACGGGCCGACTGGTCGTTCCGGTCTAACCCCCTACACGCGACAGTGCCCTCCGATCTCGGCGAGATCGGAGGGCACCGCTGTCTCAGGGTCGGCTACTTCGCGTCTTCCTTGACCGGGTTGCCGTCGGCGTCCAGCTTGGCGTTGAGGCCCGCCTCGCGACGCTGCTGCAGGGTGATCGGGGTCGGCGCGTCGGTCAGCGGGTCGACGCCGCCACCGGACTTCGGGAACGCGATGACCTCGCGGATCGAGTCCATCCCGGCCAGCAGCGCGGTGATGCGGTCCCAGCCGAAGGCGATGCCGCCCATGGGCGGAGCGCCGAAGGAGAAGGCGTCGAGCAGGAAGCCGAACTTGTCCTGCGCCTCCTCATCGCCGATGCCCATCACCTTGAACACGCGTTCCTGCACGTCACGGCGGTGGATACGGATGGAACCGCCACCGATCTCGTTGCCGTTGCAGACGATGTCGTAGGCGTAGGCCAGCGCCGAGCCCGGATCGGTGTCGAAGCTGTCCAGGTGCTCGGGCTTGGGCGAGGTGAACGCGTGGTGCACCGCGGTCCAGGCCGAATGGCCCAGCGCCACATCGCCGCTGGCGGTGGCGTCGGCGGCGGGCTCGAACATGGGCGCGTCCACGATCCAGACGAACGCCCAGTCGTTCTCGTCGATGAGGCCGCACTTGCGGGCGATCTCGCCACGCGCCGCGCCCAGCAGGGCCCGGCTGGACTTGGCGTCACCGGCGGCGAAGAACACGCAGTCGCCCGGGTTCGCGCCGACCTGCTTGGCCAGACCCTCACGCTCGGCGTCGGTGAGGTTCTTGGCGACCGGGCCGCCGAGGGTGCCGTCCTCCTGGAAGGTGATGTAGGCCAGGCCCTTCGCGCCGCGCTGCTTGGCCCACTCCTGCCAGGCGTCGAACTGGCGACGCGGCTGCGAAGCGCCGCCGGGCATGACGACCGCGCCGACATAGGGAGCCTGGAAGACACGGAACTCCGTGTCCTTGAAGTACTCCATCATCTCGGTGATCTCGATGCCGAAGCGCAGGTCGGGCTTGTCGGAGCCGTAGCGGCGCATGGCGTCGGCGTAGGTCATGTGCGGGATCGGCGTGGAGATCTCGTAGCCGACCAGCTTCCACAGCGCGGCGAGAATGTCCTCCGCGAGCAGGATGACGTCTTCCTGCTCGACGAAGCTCATCTCGATGTCGAGCTGGGTGAACTCGGGCTGGCGGTCGGCGCGGAAGTCCTCGTCGCGGTAGCAGCGCGCGATCTGGTAGTAGCGCTCAATGCCGCCGACCATGAGCAGCTGCTTGAACAGCTGCGGCGACTGCGGCAGGGCGTAGAACTTGCCGGGCTGCAGGCGGGCCGGAACCAGGAAGTCGCGCGCGCCCTCGGGGGTGGAGCGGGTCATGGTCGGGGTCTCGACCTCGACGAACGCGTGCTTGGCCAGCACCTCACGGGCGGCCGCATTGACCTTGGAGCGCAGGCGGATCGCGTGGGCGGGGCCCTCGCGGCGCAGATCCAGGTAGCGGTAGCGCAGGCGGGCTTCCTCGCCCGGCTCGTCGTCGAGCTGGAACGGCAGCGGCGCGGCCTCGTTGAGCACCTCGAGCGCGGTCACATTGACCTCGATCGCGCCGGTCGGCAGATTCGGGTTATCGCTGCCGGCGGGGCGGTTCTCCACCACGCCGGTGACCTTCACGACGAATTCGTTGCGCAGCTTGTGGGCGGCCTCGGCGGGCTCGCCTTCACGGAAGACGGCCTGCGACACACCCGACGCATCACGCAGATCGATGAAGATCACGCCACCGTGGTCTCGACGCCGCGCCACCCATCCGGTGAGGGTGACGGTCTGACCGGCGTGCTCGCTTCGCAGCGAACCAGCCAAGTGGGTGCGCAGCACGGGATTCCTTTCGACGGACTCGAAGCACCGGCTAGGGCGACCAGGTGCAGACCCATCGTAGAGAGACACGTTCAGCGAGTGGAAACCGGAATCGACTCGCCCGTGTCACAGTAATGGCCATGACCTTCAACGAGGGCCTGCAAATCGACCCGAACCGGGCCAGTGGCGGGGGTGGCGGACCCGGCATGGGCGGTGGTCTGGTCCTCGGCGGCGGCGCGCTGGGCATCATCGCGGTGATCGCGGCGCTGCTGCTGGGCGGCGATCCGGGCAGCATTCTGGGCCAGTTCACCGGCGCGGACTCCAATGCGAAGTCGGGCGGCACCACGCTGCCGACGCATTGCAAGACCGGTGCCGACGCCAACAAGTACGTCGACTGCCGCGTCATCCTCACCGCTCAGAGCCTCGACGCCATCTGGGGCACGGAATTGCCCAAGCAGACCAATCGCAAGTACGTGGTCCCGAAGCTCAACCTCTTCTCCGGCGCGGTGAACACCGGCTGCGGCCGCGCTTCCTCCGCGGTCGGCCCGTTCTACTGCCCCGCCGACCAGACCGCCTACTTCGACACCAGCTTCTTCCAGGAACTGGTCGACCGCTTCGGTTCCAGCGGCGGCCCGCTGGCCCAGGAGTACGTGGTCGCCCACGAGTTCGGCCACCACATCCAGAACCTGCTCGGCGACATCAACCGCGCCCAGCGCGACCCGAAGGGCCCCACCTCCGGCGCGGTCCGCACCGAACTGCAAGCCGACTGCTACGCGGGCGTCTGGGCCTACTACGCCGACAAGCTCCCCGCCCCCGGCTCCAGCACCCCCTTCCTGAAGCCGTTGACCGACAACGACATCCGCGACGCCCTCTCCGCCGCCTCGGCCGTCGGCGACGACCGCATCCAGCAAGCCTCCTCCGGCCGCGTCAACCCGGAAGCCTGGACCCACGGCTCCTCGGAGGAACGCCAGAAATGGTTCCTCTCCGGCTACAAGTCCGGCCAGGTCAAATCCTGCGACACCTTCTCTGCCCAGGACCTCTCCAACCCACCCGGCCTCCGCTGACCTTCACCCACACCCGCACACCCCCGATGTCCCCGGCTTCCGAGCCGGGGACATCGTCGCCTCGGGGGTCGGCGTGGCGGTGTGGGTGCGGGCGGCGACGGGCGGCAGAATCGGCGGCGGCGGGTGGGTGCCCGCAAGGGAATTCGGAGGGATGCGATGCGGATGGCCGCGGCGACAGGACTTTTCGGTGAAACCAGACAGGGCGGCAGGCAGCACTGGTGGCGGGCCGCCACAATGACCGGACTGGCGGCGGTGATGGTCACGGGCACAGGCGCATTCGCCCTGGCCGACCCGGTCCCGGCGCCCACTCCGGCGCAGGCACCCATGCCCGCGGTCGCCCTGTTCACGCTCACCGCGATGCCCGCCGGATGGCAGACCCGTACCGATCTGCATCCGTCGCTGCAGGTTCAGGCCGACGGGCACGCGATCAAGCGCGCCGACAACAACGCGCAGCCGGTGGAGGGCACGCTGCCCGCCGATGTCATCGGCGCGGCGACCGCCGAGGTGAAAGCCCTCGCCGCCGTGGACATGGGTACCCCGGAGAAGGACGACAAGGGCACGTCGATCATCGACTACATGCCCCAATCACCTGATCAGGACGTGCATTTGATCGTCTACGCGCCCGAGTCGTCCGACGGCCTCACCGATGACCAGAAGGCGGCCCGCAAGCGCTTCGACGATCTGTTCCAGCGCATGCTGAACGCCTTCGTGGCCTCGTAGCGGCGAAAAGTCAGCCGACCGTCCAGGTTTCGCGGCCGGTGAGCAGGTCTTGCAGGGAGTTCTCGCTCACCGGTTTGCGTTCGGCGGCGGTGTCGAGTTGGGCTCGGACGCCGTCGTCGTAGGTGGGGCGGGCGACGCTGCGGAAGATGCCGATCGGGACGTGGTTGAGGTCCTGATCCGACAGCCGCGACAGGGCGTAGGCGTATTCGGGGTGGTCGGTGTAGGCGTCGTGGACGACGATGTCGGATTCGGCGACGGCGGCGGCGTTGGCCACCTTCAGGCCGAAACCGTCACGGACCACCGCGAATTCGCGGTCCGCGCCGAAGCGGATGGGTTCGCCGTGGCGGAGCCGGATGAGGTGGGATTCGGCGTTGTCGCGGCGCAGGGCGTCGAAGGAGCCGTCGTTGAAGATCGGGCAGTCCTGCAGGATCTCCACGAAGGACGTCCCGCGGTGCTCGGCGGCGGCGCGCAGCACCTCGGTGAGTCCGGCCCGGTCGGAGTCCAGGGCGCGCCCGGCGAAGGTCGCCTCCGCACCCAATGCCACCGACAGCGTGTTGAACGGGTGGTCGACCGAGCCCATCGGGGTGGACTTGGTGACCTTGCCCGGCTCCGAGGTCGGCGAGTACTGCCCCTTGGTGAGCCCGTAGATCCGGTTGTTGAACAGCAGGATCGTCATGTTCACATTGCGGCGCAGCGCGTGGATGAGGTGATTGCCGCCGATGGACAGCGCGTCGCCGTCGCCGGTCACCACCCACACCGACAGGTCGGGCCGGGTCACCGCCATGCCGGTGGCGATGGCCGGGGCGCGGCCGTGGATGGAGTGGATCCCGTACGCCTCCAGGTAGTACGGGAACCGGCTCGAGCAGCCGATGCCGGAGACGAACATCAGGTTCTCGCGCTTGAGCCCGAGTTCGGCGAGGAATCCGCGCACGGTGGCGAGGATGACGTAGTCACCGCAGCCCGGGCACCAGCGCACCTCCTGATCGGAGGTGTAGTCCTTGGCCTTCTGCGCCCCGTCGGCGGCGGGTACGCCCGACAGCCCGGTGAGCCCGAGATCGGTACCCACGAGCGGGTTTTCGAGGATCGTCATTACTTACCCCCTGTGGTGCGATAGGTCGCCCGCGCACGAGCGGTGAACGCCTTGGCCTGTTCCATCTCGGCGATGGACCCGTCCAGCGCCGCGTCGATGACACCGACCAGTTCCTGTGCCTGGAAGGCGGTTCCGGCCACCTTGGTCCAGGGCTGCACGTCGACGAGGTAGCGGGCGCGCAGCAGCATGGCCAGCTGACCGCCGTTCATCTCCGGGCATACCACCGTGCGGTAGTGGCGCAACACCTCACCGAGGTTGGCGGGCAACGGATTCAGGTGCCGCAGATGAGCCTGCGCCACCGGCACCCCGCGCCGCCGCGCCCGCCGGCACGCCTCGCCGATCGGCCCGTAGGAACTGCCCCAGCCGATGAGCAGCAGTTCGGCCTTGTCGCCGGGATCGTCGACCTCGAGATCGGGGACCGCGATGCCGTCGATCTTGGCCTGGCGCAACCGCACCATGAGTTCGTGATTGGCCGGTTCGTAGGAGATATTGCCGCTGCCGTCGGCCTTTTCGAGACCGCCGATGCGGTGCGCGCGGCCCACCGTGCCGGGCACGGCCAGCGGGCGGGCGAGGGTTTCCGGGTCGCGCGCGTAGGGCTGGAACGAATCCTCGTCGGAGCCATCGGCTTCGAAGGCCGGGTCGATCGGGGCCAGCTGCGAGACCTGCGGAATCGCCCACGGCTCGGAGCCATTGGCGATCGCGCCGTCCGAGAGCAGCAGCACCGGGGTGCGGTAGGTGAGCGCGATGCGCGCGGCCTCGACCGCTGTATCGAAGCAGTCGGCCGGTGAGCGCGGCGCGAGCACTGCCACCGGTGATTCGCCGTTGCGGCCGTAGAGCGCCTGCAACAGATCCGCCTGCTCGGTCTTGGTGGGCAGACCGGTGGACGGCCCGCCACGCTGCACGTCGATGATCAGCAGCGGCAATTCGGTCATGACGGCCAGGCCGATGGTCTCGCTCTTGAGCGCCAGACCCGGACCGGACGTGCTGGTCACCCCGAGCGATCCGGCCAGCGAGGCGCCCAGGGCCGCGCCGATGCCCGCGATCTCGTCCTCGGCCTGGAACGTGGTGACGCCGAAGTTCTTGTGCTTGCTCAGCTCGTGCAGGATGTCCGACGCCGGGGTGATCGGATAGGTGCCCAGGAACACCGGCAGCCCGGACAGCTGCCCGGCGGTGACGATGCCGTAGGCGAGCGCGGTGTTCCCGGTGATCTGCCGGTAGGTGCCCGGCGGCAGCGTCGCGGGCGCTACCTCGTAGGTGGTGGCGAAGGCCTCGGTGGTTTCGCCGTAATTCCACCCTGCCCGAAATGCGAGGATATTTGCCTCGGCGACATCCGGTTTGGCCGCGAATTTCTCCCGCATGAACTGCTCGGTGCCGCCGATGGGCCGCCCGTACATCCACGACAGCAAGCCGAGCGCGAACATATTCTTCGCGCGCTGGCCGTCCTTTTTGCCCACACCGGTCGGTTCGGTTGCTCCGAGGGTCAGCGATGTCATGGGCACTCGGTGCACGACGAAATCGGTCAGCGTGTCATCGGTGAGCGGATCACCGGCGTAGCCGACCTTCGCCAAATTGCGTTTGGTGAATTCGTCAGTATTAACGATCACCATGGCTCCGCGGGCCAAATCCTCCAGATTCGCCTTCAGCGCAGCAGGATTCATGGCGACCAGTACGTCCGGCTGGTCCCCGGCGGTCAGGATGTCGTAGTCCGCGATCTGGATCTGGAACGACGACACCCCGGGCAACGTGCCCTGAGGTGCGCGGATCTCGGCGGGGAAGTTCGGTTGGGTGGCAAGGTCATTGCCGAACGCGGCCGCCTCGTGGGTGAAACGGTCACCGGTGAGCTGCATGCCGTCCCCGGAGTCGCCCGCGAAGCGGATAACGACCCTTTCCAGTTTCTCGACCGCCAATTTCTCTGTGCCGCCGCCGCTTCCGAGCGCAGCCGCTCCGGGAGCACCCGGAGTCGTCACAGAGTCATCATGCTGCGAAACCATGCGCGCGCATCACTTCCTAGTCAGGTGTGAGGTACCAACGCCAAACTACTCCGCAATATTCGCGACACACCCGTGAAGCGCAATGGTTTCGATCAAAGAACCGACGTCAGGCGAACAACGCCAGCTGAGTATCGGGCGTGTGCGATTCGGCGGCGCGTACCTCGGGTTCGGCCTGCCGTTCGCGGTTCAAGCGGTGTTTCTCCAGCAACGGCTCGATTCGGCCGCGTAGCCACGCAGAATACTCCGGGGTCACCGAAGTACTGCGACCATACAGTTGCCGGTAGCGACGTAGCAGCGCCGGGTGGGCTTCGGCCAGCCAGTTGAGGAACCAGCCGCGCGTGGACCCGCGCAGATGCATGGGAAACGCCGTCACCCCCGCGGCTCCGGCGTCGGCGATCGCGCCGAAGATCTCATCGAGATGGGCGTTGGAGTCGGTGAGGTACGGAATGACCGGCGCCACCATGACATTCACCGCGAACCCAGCCTCGGCGAGGGCGCGGACGAGTTCCAGCCGGGCGCGCGGCGAGGGCGTGCCGGGCTCGAGACCCTTGTGCAGTTCCTCGTCGAGAATCGCGATGGACACCGCCAGGTGCACCGGCACCTGCCCGGCGGCCTGGGTCAGCAGCGGCAGATCCCGCCGCAGCAGCGTGCCCTTGGTGAGGATGGAGAACCCGGTCCCGGATTCGGTCAGCGCGGAGATGATGCCCGGCATGAGCCGGTAGCGCCCCTCGGCGCGCTGATAGGGATCGGTATTCGTGCCCAGCGCAACCGAATCCCGCCGCCAGGACTTGCGGTGCAGTTCGCGCCGCAGGATCGGGACCACATTGGTCTTGACCACGATCTGCGAGTCGAAATCCGCGCCCGCGTCCAGGTCGAGGTACTCGTGCGTGCCGCGGGCGAAGCAGTAGCGGCACGCGTGCGAGCACCCGCGCATGGGATTGATGGTCCAGCTGAAGGGCAGGGTGGATTCGGGCACCCGGTTCAGGGCGCTCTTGCACAGCACCTCGTGAAACGTGATGCCTTCGAACTCGGGCGTCTGTACGCTGCGTACGAAACCCGCACGTTCGAGCCCGGGCAGCGCGCCGTCGTCAGCGCCTAGGGTTTGCCGTTGCCACCGCACCACCCAAGTCGAACATGTGTTCTAACTACTGTCAAGCGATCTTCTGCGTGTCGGCCTCGATCGGCTGCCCGTTGTAGAACGCGACCAGGTCCCGAATGGTCTGCTCGGCGGGCCGCGGGCGGTAGCCGAGTTCCTCGGTGGCCTTGGAATGTTCGACGATCGGAGCACTCAGCAGCGCGCCCATGGCCGCGCGCGAGATGCGGTCACTGCCGAACGCCTTGGCGACGGGCTCCATCACCGGCATACAGGCATTGATAACCTTGGCCGGAATCGCGAAGGCGGGCTTCATCTTTCCGTTGACCTCGGCCGCGGTGCGGGTGGCCTGGAACATATCGGTGAAGTGGCCACCGAGCAGATAGTTCTCGCCGGTGCGGCCACGCTCGCTCGCCAGGATCAGGCCCTGGGCCACGTCACGCACGTCGACGAGGTCGAAGCCGCCGCTGATCATGACCGGCACCCGGCCGCGCGCCGCGTCCCACAGGGTGCAGTTGATGCGCGAGTTGGTGTTGTCGATCGGACCGTACACACCGGTCGGGTTGCAGACCACCGCATCCAGGCCGTCGTCGATGACCTTGCGCAGTTCGATCTCGCCCTGCCACTTGGACCGGTCGTAGACCGGCAGATCCGGATCGACCGACCGCGG
>NZ_JBSGBY010000057.1:0-22255 GCF_053601505.1 Nocardia sp. NPDC004722 | reverse complement strand
GGCGCTGAACGACGGCTGGACCGAGTGGACCTGGCACTCGCTGCTGATCGAGGGTGCCAACTGCCGCGAGATCATCGACAACGTCGTGGATATGGCGCACTTCTTCTATATCCACTACGCCTTCCCGACGTACTTCAAGAACGTCCTCGAGGGCCACGTCGCGACCCAGTACCTCAAGACCACGGGCCGCCCCGACATCGGCCAGGCCGCCGAGGCCGGTATCGATGTGACGCTGGAATCCGAGGCGTCGTACTTCGGGCCGTCGTACATGATCAACCCGCTGCTCAATATCTACAGCGGGTTCCAGGTCCGTACGGTCCTGATCAACTGCCACTACCCGGTCACGCAGAACTCCTTCATGCTGCAGTGGGGCGTCGCGCTGGAGAAGCCGAAGGGACTGCCCGAGGAGCAGGCCCAGGCGTTCGCCGCCAAGATGACCGAGGGCGTGTCCGAGGGCTTCCTGCAGGACGTCGAGATCTGGAAGCACAAGTCCAAGATCGACAACCCGCTGCTGACCGAGGAGGACGGCCCGGTCTACCAGCTGCGTCGCTGGTACGACCAGTTCTACGTGGACGTCGCCGATATCGATCCGAAGTCGGTGCAGCGCTTCGAATTCGAGATCGACACCAGCAAGGCCGTCGAATCCTGGACCGCCGAGGTCGAGGAGAATCTGCGGAAGAAGCGCGAGGCCAAGGAAGCCGAAGCGGCCGTGGCCGAGGCGGCTTCGTCGGAGGAGGCGGGAGTCTGATGACCAGCTGGGCGAAGGCACCGGATTTCGCGGACCGACCGGAACAGCGTGAACAGGTGCGCGCCCAGACGGTCCTGGACAAAGAGCACTACATGGAAGCCGGGATGACGCCGATCGCGTGTCAGTCCTGCGGCATTCAGGTGCTCGTGCGCAAGCACTCCAGCAATCAGAAAACCGTGCAGTGGCAGTCGAATCCGGCCGACCGCTGCCCGGTCTTCCAGAAGCTGGCGCAGAACGGGCCCATCATGGGCAAACCCGACTCCTGCCCGAACCTCGAGAAGACCATCGACCACGCGGTGGCCGAGGGCATTCTCGAGATCGACCAGTAGGGCACGACTGCCGCAATCGGCTCAGTCGAGCCTGAAGTCGGCGAAATCGAAACCGGGGGAGACCACGCAGCTCACCAGGCTGTAGTGGTCTCCCGCTGGTTCGGCGGCCTGGCTGACCCCACCGGGCACGACCGCCGAGGGGCGCTGCCCCTGCTCGACATCGGGCCCGAGGACGATCTCCTCACCCCCGATGTTCAGCAGCAGTGGCCCACCCCGATGCCAGAACCAGATCTCGTCCGATGCCACGGTATGCGGCGCGGACTTCTCACCGGCCAGCAACAGGTAGTAGATAGCCGTCCCGCTCGAACGCGGCCCGCTGTAGCCTTCCGGCTCGAATTCCACACCGCTGCGCCAGGTTTCACGGAACCACCCACCCTCGGGATGCGGCTCCAGATCCAACTCCACGGCCAGCTTCGGACGATCGTCACGCGGCAGCTCAGAAGCGCTCATGAACCCCACTGTATGCCCGGGGTCGCGCCCGATTCACGGCGCTGTGATCTGCCAGGTGATGCCGTGGGGTGCAAGGGAGTTCAGGAAGTCCTCGGCGTCGAAGGCTTCGGCCGGGGCCAGCGCGCCCGGCTTGGCGGTGCCGTTGGCTAGACGGACTGCCGCCTCGACCGCGATCAGGCCGGAGTCGCGGTAGGAGTCGAGGCCGGTAAGGACTCCGCGCAGGTTGTGGCCGTCCGGGGTGTGGGCGTCGACCACCGTGTCGTAGCGCAGGTCGGCGTCGGCGGCGGGGATGGCGGGGAGGCTGGCGACCAGGTCGGGGGTCAGGCCGGTGATGTTGGTGCGGAAGGTCTTGTCGACCGCGCCGGTGACGGAGATGGCGTCGGTGTGGCGGGGGATGGTGAGTACCGCGGCGAAGGCGAACTTGGCCACTTCCGTCAGCTCGGGTGCGGCGGGGTGTGGGATGGGGGCGAGTTCGACCGGGGTGGTGCGGAATTCGCCGTCGGCGTAGTGCCAGCCGCCGGAGCGGAACCAATCCAGGCTGGCCAGTACGGTTTTCGCGCTGCCACGGGAACCGTCTCCGCCCGCGCGGCTGTGGTGGCTGATCACGAACTCCGCCGGGCCGAGGCGGCGGGCGGTGAGCTCGGCGAGCAGGTCGGCGGGGACATTGCTGTCGGTGATGCCGGAAAGGACCGTCACCCCGGCCTTCTCGGCGCGCGGACCGTACTCGTCGAAGGCGCGCCGGGTGAACAGTTGCTCGCCCGAGATGTCGATGTAGTGCGCGCCCGCCTCGATGGCGGCGGCCAGGATCTGTTCGCCGATGTCCACGTAGCCGGGCAGGCTGCTGATGACTACGTTCGCGCCGGTGAATGCCGCCGTCAGGGCGGCGGGATCGTCGGTAGCGGCGATCCGGCTCTCGGCATCGGCAAGCCCGGCCGCGTCGGCGGCGGCTCGCAGTCGATCGGCATTGCGGCCCACCAGGATCGGGGTCAGGCCGCGCCGGTGGAGGTCGGTGAGGATGTAGCCGCCGGTATGGCCGTTCGCGCCGTAGACCGCGATGACCGGCTGCTTCGGCTGTGCTTCGCTGTTCGTCATAATTCGAAGTTATGCGCTGGATATGAGCATTTGAATGGCCTGATTGCTCATTCAGATGTCCAAAACGCTCATCGAATGATCTGTATGGTGAAGGCGTGGACATTCTCAGCGAGACCATCGCCGCCATCCGTACCGGTAGTCCGGCCTCCGGGCTGTTCACCCGCCACGCGCCCTGGGGCCGCCGCTATCCGAAGGTGCCCGGCGCGGGATTCCATGTGGTGCTGCAGGGTTCGTGCTGGGTGCTGACATCGGGCGGTGAGCCGATCGCACTCGGAGCCGGGGATGTGCTGTTGATGCCGCGCGGGGAGAACCATGATCTCGTCGATGCGCTCGGCACGCCGATCAGCGAGGTGGCGATGCCCGGCGAGCCGCGGGAGATCCCGGGCCCGGGTGTGCGCACCGTATTGGTGTGTGGGGCTTATGAACTCGGCAGGCAGCGCAGCCATCCGCTGCTGGACGGGCTGCCGGAGTTCATTCATCTTCCGGCGCGCCCCGGCCGCCATCCGGCCCTGCGCTCGGCGGTAGACCTGCTCGCGGCCGAGATCGCCGAACCCCGGCCGGGGACCGACGCGGCCATCCCCGCGCTGCTGGACACCTTGCTGCTGTTCATGCTGCGCGCCTGGTTCGACGAGCAGCAGACACCGACCGGTTGGGCGGGAGTCTTCGGTGACCCCGTGGTCTCGGATGCCGTGCGCGCCATTCACACCGAGCCGCAACGGGCCTGGACCGTCGCCGAGCTGAGTGCCCTCGCGGGTGTCAGCCGGGCCACGCTGGCGCGCCGCTTTCTCGGCACCGTCGGCGAGCCGCCGCTGTCCTACCTGACCCGGTGGCGCATGCTCACCGCTGCCCGCCTGCTGCGCGAGACCGACACCCCGCTGGCGGGGGTCGCCCGAAAGGTCGGCTATCAGAGCGAATTCGCCTTCGCCAAGGCGTTCAAGCGCGAATACGGGCTCGCCCCCGGGCATTACCGGCGCGCCGACGAGCAGCCCGCCGTCCTGGCGGTGTGACCGCCCCGACGCCGGATTCGGCATAGGGTGGGCAGAGTGACGGACTGGCGCGCACGCAAGGGACCGATCGGGGTGTTGACGGGAGCGGGAATCTCGACGGACTCCGGAATTCCGGATTTCCGTGGGCCGCGCGGGACTTGGACGAAGGATCCCATCGCGGAGCTGCTGTCGACCTACCAGAACTATGTGGCCGACCCGGAATTGCGGGTGCGGGCCTGGCTGGCCCGGCGCGACAATCCGGCCTGGCGGGCGACGCCGAATCCGGCACACGAGGCGCTGGTGCGGCTGTCCGGGGCGCGGCAGGTCGGGATCATCACCCAGAACATCGACCGGCTGCATCAGCGGGCCGGTTCCGCCGATGTGGTGGAGATCCACGGCAATATGTTCGAAGTCGTCTGCATCGACTGCGAATTCGGCGATTCCATGGCCGCCACCCTGGAACGGGTCGCGGCGGGCGAGCCGGATCCGCAGTGCCCGGCCTGCGGCGGCATCCTGAAAGCGGCCGTCATCATGTTCGGGCAACAGCTGGACACGACCGCCATCCGAGCCGCCGTGCAGATCGCCGAGACCGCGGAAATCTTTCTGGCCGTGGGCAGTTCACTCCAGGTCGAGCCGGCCGCCTCCATGTGCGCGGTGGCCGTGGACGCGGGGGCCGACCTGGTCGTCGTGAACAACGAGCCGACCCCGTACGACGAGTACGCCGCCGAGATCGTGCGCGACCCCATCGGGGAGGCACTGCCGCGGCTGGTGTCGGAGATCCTCGGGGACTGAGGATTTCGGCAGCCTCAGCTGAAGGGCGTCTTGGGCCGCGGCTGCATTTCGCCGTCCACCCAGATGTCGACCTTCTCGTTGTAGAACGAGGCGAACCCGGCGATCTTCTGGCTCTCCGGCAGCGGCGTCCGGTAGATCCACACCAGATCCGGGTGGCTGGTCTCACCCAGCTGGACATTCCAGTACTCGGCGTGCCCCTTGTACGGGCAGGAGGTCCGGGTCTGCGACGGCCGCAGCAGATCCATGCGGATATCGGTGAGCGGCAGGTAGTAACGCGCGGGCAGCCCGGTCTCGAACAGGATGTGCGGGGAATGCGAATCGGCCAGGGTCTGACCGTCCAGCTCCACGCGAACATGCCGGGAGCTGGCCAGGATGTCGACCCGGGTGTAGGGGTCGCGCGGGTGCACGTAGATCGGCTCGTCCTCCTCGAACCATTCGTCCATGGCCGCGAAGTCCAGCTTCACCAGGTCGCGCAGTTCGGGGATCGGGGAGTCGAGATGGCGGACGGCCGCGCCGGCGGCGGTGACGCCGTCGGCGACCACATCGAATTCGGTGCCGTCGCCGCGGCTCGGGGAGTGGCGGGTGTTGCCGTTGGGTTCCAGCTTCACGGCCAGATCGGCGACCGGCAGGTAGTAGGTGGGGTAGTGGGGGGATTCCCACACCAGCGTCGGGTGGATGCTGTCGGCGGCCAGGTGACCGCCCAGGTAGGCGCGCACCCGCTTGGCGCTCGGTTCGACGCGTACCCGGCCACGCTGTGTCTCGGTCATACCTCCCGACGGTACCCCCGGGATGTAAACGGCTGTCCAGGAGCGGGTTTCGCACATTCGCGGCATACCGGCCGAGGGCGGTCCCGGAGGCGATTTTCACCGGCTGACCAGGCTCGATATGGTGTTCTAGCAACACTGGAGCAATTCAAGAAGGTGGCGGTCAGATGTCGGAACCCGGCAGTGCCCAGCTGACGGAAACGGGCGGCGGCGAGCAGCAGGGACTGCGGACCGGACTCCGGCGACGGCATATGACCATGATCGCCATCGGCGGCGCGATCGGCGCGGGCCTGTTCGTCGGCAGCGGCTCGGTCATCAAGACCGCGGGGCCCGCCGCCATCCTGTCCTACGCCGCCGCCGGGCTCGTCGTGCTGTGCGTGCTGCGCGCGCTCGGTGAGATGGTGGTGGCCCGCCCGGTCGCCGGATCCATGGGCGAGTACGCGCGCATGGCCATGGGACCGTTCGCCGGATTCACCGTCGGCTGGCTGTACTGGTACCTCTACGTGATCCTGGTCGGAGCCGAGGCGGTCGCGGGCGCGGCCATCCTCGGCAGCTGGATCGACCTGCCCCAGTGGGTGCTCTCGGCGGGACTGCTCGTCGTCATGACCACCGTCAACCTGGTGTCGGTCAAATCCTTCGGCGAGTTCGAATTCTGGTTCGCGTCCATCAAAGTCGTGGCCATCGTGCTGTTCCTGGTCATCGGACTGGCCTGGGTGTTCGGGCTGTGGCCCGGCGCGGAGGCGGGCTTCGCGAACCTGACCCGACACGGCGGATTCGCGCCGAACGGGGTCGGCGGCATCTTCTCCGCCATCGTGGTGGTGATGTTCGCCTTCGGCGGCACCGAGATCGTGACCGTGGCCGCCGCCGAATCCAAGGAGCCGGGCCCGACCGTGGCCCGCGCCACCAACAATGTGCTGTGGCGGGTCGGCCTGTTCTACGTGGCCTCGATCTTCCTGGTGGTGACCATCCTGCCGTGGAACGACGCCAAGGTCCTGAAGAGCCCGTTCGTGAGCGCGCTGGACCACATCGGCATCCCCGCCGCGGGCACCATCATGCAGGTCGTCATCCTGACCGCGGTCCTCTCGGTGCTGAACTCGGCCATCTACGTCTCCTCCCGCATGCTCTACGTCCTCACCCGCGACGGCGACGCCCCCGCCTCCCTGGTGAAACTCAACAGGCGCGGCGTCCCCGCCCGGGCGGTCCTGCTCGGCACCGTCGCCGCCTGGGCCGCGGTCATCGCCTCCTACGTGTCCCCCGACAAGGTCTTCACCTTCCTGGTGAATTCCATCGGCGTGGTCCTGGCGTTCGTCTACGTGGCAATCATGTTCTCCCAGCTGCGACTTCGTGCCCGCCTCCGCCGCGAAGACCCCTCCGCCCTCACCTACCGCATGTGGGGCTACCCGTACATCAGTTGGGCCGTCATCTTCGCCCTGTTCGCCGTATTCGTGGCCATGGCCCGAAACCCCGACCAGCGCAACCAACTCATCGCCTCGACCATCAGCCTGCTTGTGGTCATGGCCATCTACCCCCTCCGAGCCAAACTCGGCCGCAAGGAACCGGTCCGCGAGGTCGAGGTCCTACGCCACTGAGCTACTTGTCGAGAGGCTTGATGATGACGGCGGTGCCGTAGGCGGCGACTTCGCTCATGGTGTTCGCGATCTCGTTGCAGTCGAAGCGCATGGCGATGACGGCATTGGCTCCGAAGGCCATCGCGTGCTGGCACATTCGCATGATGGCCTCGTGTCGCGACTGGTAGAGCAGCTGGGTGTACTCGTGGATCTCGCCGCCGCCGAGGGCACGGAAACCCGCGGCGAAGTTCGCGCCGAGGCCGCGGCTGCGGACGGTGAGGCCCGCGACTTCGCTGATGACCTGGGTGATCTGGTAGCCGGGAACATCGTTCATGGTGGAGACCAGGATCGGGAACTGCGGTCCCTGCGCCTGCTGTTGCGGTTGCCCCTGCTGCGGGTAAGGGGCTTGGCCCTGCGGGGGATACGGCTGCTGGCCCTGTTGCGGATAGCCGGGCTGCGACTGGCCTTGCTGCGGATAGGGATATTGCCCTTGTGGCGGCATGGGTTGGTTCATGAGCGGGATGGTACGGGGTGGAATCGAACGCGGACCGCACCCGACGGGTGCGGTCCGCGAACGGTCGGCGAATCGGTGGGCGGCGTGCCGGATCAGTCGTCGCCGAGGGCGATGGCTCGGGCCTCCGCCGGGGTATGGCTGGCGGGAGCGCGGTCGTCCATGTGGGACAGCAGCTTTCGGCCGGAGACCAGCACGCCGACCGCCGCGGCGGTGCAGGCCGCGCCCACCCAGAAGGGAAGCGACGCCTGGTGTTCGCCGAGCTTGCCCGCCAGGTACGGGGCCGCGGCTCCACCGGCGAAGCGGACGAAGCTGTAGGCGGCGGAGGCGGTCGACCGCTCGACGGGGGCGGCCTCCATGACGGCCTCGGTGATCAGAGTGTTGTTGACGCCGAGGAACAGGCCCGCGAGGACCGTGCCGACGATGAGGACCGGCTTGTGCTCGGTGAACATCGCCATGACGCCGAGATCGATCGCGAACAGGGTCAGGGCGAGGGCCATCATGGGCACGGTTCCGAAGCGGCGCTGCAGTTTCGGGGCGAAGACCACCGAGGACAGGGCGAGCAGCAGACCCCAGCCGAAGAAGATGAACCCGATCGAATAGGTGCCCATGTTCAGCGGGAACGGGGTGTAGGCCAGCAGGGTGAAGAACCCGTAGTTGTAGAGCAGCGCGGTCACGCTGACCAGCAGCAAGCCCGGGTGGGTGAGGGCCTTGAAGGGTGCGGTGAGGGACGTCGGGTGCGCCGGTTTCGGGGCCTCCGGCAGCAGTACCACCAGGGCGATGAAGGCGATGGCCATCAGCACCGACACCCCGAAGAACGGTGCGCGCCACGTGAAGTGGCCGAGGAAGCCGCCGACCAGCGGACCCGACGCGATGCCGATGCCCAGGGCCGCCTCGTAGAGGATGATGGCCCGGGCGACACCGCCGGTGGCCGCGCCCACGATGGTCGCCAGCGCGGTGGCGATGAACAGGGCATTGCCCAGTCCCCATCCGGCGCGGAAGCCGACGATCTGGCCGACCGTACTGGAACTGCCTGCGAGAGCGGCGAATACGACGATGATCGCCAAGCCCGCCAGCAGCGTCTTCTTCGCCCCGAAGCGGCTGGAGACGACGCTGGTGATCAGCATGGCCACGCCCGTGACCAACATGTAGCTGGTGAACAGCAGCGTCACCTGCGACGGTGAGGCGTGCAGTTGCTCGCCGATCGGCTTCAGGATCGGGTCGACCAGGCCGATACCCATGAAGGCGATGACGGAGGCGAACGCCACCGCCCACACCGATTTGGGCTGTCCAGCCGAGGATTTCGTGCTGTTCGAGACGGCGCTGGGCCGGGTGATCGAGAGGGTCACGTGCGAGTCCTCATCTACGAGTGATGTTTGAGGGCCTCGATGAGGTCGTCCAGATCTGCGCTCAGGCGGGTGAGGGCGGCGGGATCGAAGTCGGGAAGTCGTGCGGCCAGGGTGTTTCCGAGGTTTTCCCGGGCGGCGGCCAGCCGGGCCCGGCCCGCGGGCGTGAGTTCGACGACCACGGCTCTGGAGTCGTCGGGGTCTTTCGTCCGCGAGGCCAGGCCGGCCTCGGTCAGCCGTGCGATCAGCGCCGTTGCCGAAGGCTGGGAGCATCGGTCGATGCGTGCGAAGTCGCTGATCCGCATCGCGCCGTACTCGTCGAGGGTCCCGAGGGCCCGCATGACGGCGTGCGGCAGATCTACGCCACCGATGACTCCGGCCAGGCGGTTGAGCTGTGACACGGCGACGATGATGTCGGCCAGTCGCTCCCCGGTGGGGGAGTGCTCGGTTGCCTGTTCCAGCTGCACGCCTTCGATTGTTGCATAAGCTAACTATGTATTTACATAGGCTAACGATATCTACTGAGGTGAGTTGGCTCACAGACGGCGAACGGCCCGCACGCGATGGGCGTGCGGGCCGTTCTGTCCCCGAGAGGGTCGGTGTGCCCCGATCAGGCGGGGCGGGCCAGCGGGCGAGCGGGAGTGCCGAAGAGCTGGGCGTCGGCATGCGCGCGCTTGAAGAACAGGTGCGCGTCGTGCTCCCAGGTGATGGCGATGCCGCCGTGCATCTGGACGGTCTCCGACACCACCGAGTTGAAGGTGTCGATAGCGTGCAGGCGGGCGGCCTGGATGTCGATCGGGTCGATCGCGCCCTCGGCCAGACCCGCGATGGCGAGATAGGCGATGGAGCGGGTCGACTCGACCAGCACGTACATATCGGCCATGCGGTGCTTGAGCGCCTGGAAGCTGCCGATCGGGCGACCGAACTGCACCCGGGACTTGGAGTACTCGACCGTCATGTCGAGGCATTGCTCCGCCGCGCCGAGCTGCTCGGCAACCACTGCCGCCCAGGCGATTTCGCGCAGGCGAGTGACATCGAGGGTGCCGAGCGGACGCGCCGCCACACCATCGAAGTCGATCCGCGCCAGCTTGCGGGTCGGGTCCTGCGTGACGACCGCGGCCCGGGTGACGCCCGTGGCGTCGGCGTCCACCTCGAACAGGCCCGCCTCGGTCACCACCAGCAGAGTGTCCGCGAACACCCCGTCGAGCACGTAATGCGCCGAGCCGGACAGGCTTTCACCCGTGGGCGTGACTCCGAAGGAATCCCAGCCGCGCGGTCCGGCCCAGCACAGGGCCAGCGTCCGCGCGCCCTCGGCGACCTCGGGCAGCAGCCGCTCATTGGCCTCGGCGTTCCCGGCCAGCAGCAGCGCCTGCACCCCCAGCACGGCCGAGCCGAGCATGGGCGGTGCGGACAGCGTGCGCCCGAGTTCCTCGACCACCAGCAGTGATTCGACCAGCCCGACCCCGACGCCGCCGAATTCCTCCGGAATGGCGAGGGCCGCGACGCCGACCTGTTCGCACAGCAGCGACCACAGCTGCTCGTCGTACCCGCGCTCGCTCTCCAGCCCGCGCCGCACGGCGGCGCTGTCCCCGTGCTTGCTCAGCACCGCTCGCACGGTGGTGACGAGTTCCTGCTGTTCGGCAGTGCGGCTCATGCGTTGGCTCCCAACGTGTAAATGGTGCTCACGCGACGTTTCCGGCGCGCAGGGCGGTGGCGATGCGGGCGCGGTGCTGGGCGGGGGTGCCCCAGGCCGAGCGCAGCGCGGTGACCTTGGTCAGCCACAGCGACAGATCGCATTCGGCGGTGTAGCCGATCGCGCCGTGCACCTGCAGGGCGATGCGGGCGGCCTGGTAGGCGGCCTCGCCGCAGGCCAGCTTGGCGGCGGAGATGTCGCGGCCGCGAGTCTCGCTGTCCGCGTTCGACTCCAGGGTGAGCGCGGCCCGGTAGAGCAGGGGCAGTGCCATTTCCAGGCCGAGGTGGGCGTTCGCGAGGTGATGCTTGATGGCCTGGTTGCGGCCGATCGGGGTGCCGAACTGCTGGCGCTGCTTGACGTACTCGACGCTGGTGTCCACCAGGGCGCGGCCCGCGCCGAGCAGCTGCGCGGCGGCGGCGAGCGCGGCGGTGTCGAAGGCCAGATCGATGGCGGCGGAGACGCCTTCGCCCTCGGCGAGCGTCTCACCGGCGGTCACGGTGAACAGGCGGCGGGCCGCGTCCACGGAGGTGACCAGGTCACCGACGGTGGCGAGCGAGATCCGGTCACCCTCGGCGAGTAGCACCAGGTCGGCGATATCGGCGTCCAGTGCGGTGGCCGCACTCGCGGCCCGGCCCGCGTTGGCCCCGGCCGAACCGGTCACCGCGAGGGTGCCCAGCTTCGCGCCCTCGGCCAGCTCCGGCAATGTCGAGGCGGCCAGCGCCGCATCCGGAAGCGCTTGCAGCAGTGCGGGAATCGCGGCGGCGGTCTCCACCAACGGCCCGGGCACGGCGGCCCGGCCGATCTCGGTGAAGGCCACGATCATCTCGACCGGGCCCGCGCCGAAGCCGCCGTTGTCCTCGGACACGGTCAGTCCCAGCGCGCCCGCCTCGGCCAGCTGGCCGATCAGCGCGCGTCCGGCGGCGGAATCGCCGGTGCCCCAGGCCCGCACGACGCCCGGCGTCTTGGCGGCCTCGCTCATCTTGCGCAGGCTGGCGGCGAAATCGTTCTGTTCTGCGGTCAATGCGAATCGCATGTCGTCGTCCTCCCTGTGGCTATCGCGGCAGGCCGAGCAGGCGTTCGGCGATGATATTGCGCTGAATCTCGTTGGTACCGGCGTAGATCGGGCCCGCCAGCGAGAACAGGTAACCGTCGGTCCAGGCCGACTCCTGCTCCGCGGCCGCGCCGTGCAGATCCAGGGCGGTCTCGTGCATGGCGATGTCCAGATCCGACCAGAACACCTTGTTCACCGAGGATTCCGCGCCCAGCTGGCCGCCGTCGGCCAGGCGGGTCACGGTGGCCCAGGTATTGAGCCGGTACGCCTCCGCGCCCACCCACGCGTCGACCACGCGGTCGGCGGCGGCGGTGTCGGATTCCTCGGCGGCCGAACGCCACAGCTCGATCAGCTTGGCGGCGGTGGCGGTGAACCGGCCCGGCGCGCGCAGCGACAGGCCGCGCTCGTTGCTCGAGGTCGCCATGGCGACCTTCCAGCCGTTGTTGGCCTCGCCGATCACGTCGGCGTCCGGCACGAACACATTGTCGAGGAAGATCTCCGCGAAGCCTGGCTCGCCGTCCAGCTGCGGAATCGGCCGCACCGTAATGCCTTCCGCGGTGAGCGGGAACATCAGGTAGGTGAGGCCGCGGTGGCGCTCGGCCTCCGGATCGCTGCGGAACAGGCCGAAACCCCAGTCCGCGAACGAGGCCCGCGAACTCCAGGTCTTCTGACCGTTGAGCAGCCAGCCGCCCTCGGTGCGCTTGGCGGTGGAGCGAATGCCCGCCAGGTCGGAACCGGCCTCCGGCTCGGACCACGCCTGCGCCCAGATGTCGTCCGCGCGCGCCATTCTCGGCAGGATGCGGGCCAGCTGCTCGGGGGAGCCGTGCTCGAACAGGGTCGGCGCGAGCAGGAAGATGCCGTTCTGCGAGACGCGTCCGGGCGCGCCCGCGGCGTAGTACTCCTCCTCGAAGATGACCCATTCGGTCAGCGAGGCGTCGCGGCCACCGTATTCGGCGGGCCAGGCGACACACGACAGCCGGGCTTCGGCGAGTTTGCCCTCCCACGCCCGGTGCGCCTCGAACCCTTCCTTGGTGTCCATGGACGGCAGGGGGGTGGCGGGCACGTTGGCCGCCAGGAACTCCCGCACCTCGCGGCGGAATTCCTCGGTCTTCGCGTCGAATTCGAGATCCACTTACTTCGCCCCGTCGTTGTTCGTAGCTGCGGCCGCGCCGGTGGCGGCGGCCTTCATGGACTTGGCGTTCATCCCGCCCAGCGAGTCGGTGCCGACCTCGGCATTGTGGGCGTGCGCGAAATGGTGCAGCCCGAACACGGAGTCCATGCCCGCCCGCATGCCCATCAGGTCCTCGCACTGGTTGACGGCCTTCTTGGTCAGGGCCAACCCGAACTGCGGCATCTCCGCGATCTTCTCGGCCAGCGCGAAGGTCTGCGTCTCCAGATCCTCGCGCGCCACAACGCGATTGAGCATGCCCCACTCGTAAGCCTGTGCGGCGGTGAAGCGCTCACCGGTGAACAGGATCTCCTTGGCGCGGCGCGGACCCAGCACCCACGGGTGCGCGAAGTACTCGACACCCGGAATGCCCATCCGGACAACCGGATCGGAGAAGAACGCGTCCTCCGACGCCACGATCATGTCGCAGGACCAGGCCAGCATGAGCGCACCGGCGATGCACGCGCCCTGCACCATGGCGATGGTCGGCTTGGGGATCTCCCGCCAGCGCCGGCACATGCCCAGGTACACCTCGGACTCGCGGGCGAAGCGCTGATCGCCGCCGAGCCGGTCGGTGTGGTCCCACCACAGCGCGGCCTTGTTCTCGTACTTGATGTGATGGTCGCGCCCCGGCGTGCCGATATCGTGGCCCGCGCTGAAATGCTTTCCGGCACCGCCCAGGACGATGACCTTGACCTCCGGGTCCTCGACGGCCCGCACGAAGGCGGCGTCGAGCGCGTAGGTCATGACCGAGTTCTGCGCATTGCGGTAATCCGGCCGGTTGAGCGTGACGACCGCGATCGGTCCCCGCTTCTCGTAGAGGACGACCTCGCCCTCGTCGGGGACAGGTCCCAGCTCCTGGCTCACGCCTTCTCCTCACGTAGTTGCCGCTTGAGCACCTTCCCGGCGGCGTTGTAGGGCAGTTCGTCGCGGAACTCCACGTACCGGGGCACCTTGAAGTTGGCGAGCTTGGTCTTGGCGTAGGCCACCACGTCGTCGGTGGTCAGTTCCGCGCCGCTGCGGCGCACCACGTAGACCTTGCCGACCTCGCCCATGCGCTCGTCGGGCACTCCGATGACCGCGGTCTCGGCGACGCCTTCCATGCGGGCCATGGCCTGCTCGATCTCGGCCGGGTACACGTTGAAGCCGCCGGAGATGTACATGTCCTTGAGGCGGTCGGTGACCTTCATGTACCCGCGCTCGTCGATGACCGCGACATCGCCGGTGTGCAGCCAGCCGTCCGGATCGATGGTCGCGGCCGTGGCCTGCGGATCGTCCAGGTAACCGCGCATCACCTGCGAGCTGCGCAGCAGCAGTTCGCCGTTGTCGGCCAGCTTCATCTCGAAGCCGTCGATGACGCGCCCGCAGGTGTTGGCGATGGTCTCGCTGGAATCCTCGGGACGGCACATGGTGCCGAAGCCGCCGGACTCGGTCTGCCCGTAGGCGGTCAGCACGACCTCGAAATCCAGTTCGCTGCGCAGTCTTTCGATGAGCACGACCGGCACGGTGGCCGCGCCGGTGACCGCGACGCGCAGGCTCGACAGATCCGCCGCGGCGCGGTCGGGGTGGTCGAGGATGGTCTGATGGATGGTCGGCGGACCGGTCAGCACGGTGACGCGCTCATCGGGGATGAGCCGCATGGTCGTCGGCACGTCGAAGACGGCCTGCGGAATGATCGTCGCGCCGGTGACCAGGCAGGCGAGAATGCCCGCCTTGTAGCCGAAGCTGTGGAAGAACGGCGGCACGATCAGGTAGGTGTCGGCCTGGTTCAGGGTCGCGCAGTCCGACCAGGCGCGGGCGCTGGCCAGCACCTGCTGATGTGCGATCAGCACCCCCTTGCTGCGGCCGGTGGTGCCGGAGGTGAACAGGATGTCCGAAAGATCATCCGGGGACACCGATTCCGCGCGGGCGACGACGTCCTCGAGGCTCACCGCCTCGGCCGCCTTGCCCAATTCCGACCAGGTGAGCGCGTTCTCGACCGGCTCCTCGCCCTCGACCGGGATCACGATGGTGGTGTGGATGCCCAGTTCGGGTGCGGCGGCGCGCAATTCGCCCAGCCGGTCGCGCCCCAGGAAGGTGCCCGCGACGAACAGCGCCTTGGCGTCGACCCGCTCCAGCACGTCGACGGCCTCGGCCGCCACGTACCGGGTGTTCAGCGGCACGATGGCCGCGCCCACGTAGTGGCTGGCCAGCACGGCGGTGACCCAGTGGTGGGTGTTGGGCGCCCAGATGCCGATGCGGTCGCCGCGCTGGATGCCACGCGCCATCAGCGCACGCGCGGTCTCACGCACCGAATCCAGCAGTTGCGACCAGCTCAGTCGCACGGCACCGTCGCCGACGGCGGGCGCGTCACCGTAAAGGGTCGCGGCCTCGTGCAGAGCGAGCGGTGTGGTCTGCGGAGGAGATGTCACGGGGCGTCCTCGCTGTCCGGGAATGGGTCTAACAAAGCAAGTGCTTGGTAGGTTACTCTACCGACGTGAGCATGATCCAGACCCCCGAACCGGCCAGCGGGATCGAGCCCCGCGAAGATGCCGAATTCCGCACCGAGGTGCGGGAATGGCTGGCCGAGAACCTGAACGGCCAGTTCCGCGAGCTGCGCGGGCTGGGTGGTCCCGGGCGCGAGCACGAAGCCTTCGAAGAGCGCCTGGAGTGGGACCGCGCCCTCGCGGCCGCCGGTCTGACCTGCCTGGGCTGGCCCAAGGAGTGGGGCGGCCGCGACGCCACGCTGCGGCAGCAGGTCATCTTCCACGAGGAATACGCCAAGGCCGATGCGCCGAGCCGGGTTTCGCACCTCGGTGAGGAGCTGCTCGGCCCCACGGTCATCGCCTTCGGCACCGAGGAGCAGAAGAAGCGCTTCCTGCCGGGCATCCGCAATGTCACCGAACTGTGGTGCCAGGGCTATTCGGAGCCGGGCGCGGGTTCGGACCTGGCCGCCGTCACCACCTCCGCCCATCTGGACGGCGACGAGTGGGTGATCAACGGGCAGAAGGTCTGGACCTCGCTCGCGCATCTGTCGGACTGGTGCTTCGTGGTCGCCCGCACCGAGAAGGGCTCGAGCCGCCACCACGGCCTGTCCTACCTGCTGGTGCCCATGAAGCAGCCGGGTGTGGAAGTGCGGCCCATCGTTCAGCTCACCGGCACCGCCGAATTCAACGAGGTGTTCTTCGAGAATGCCCGCACGGCCGCCGATCTGGTGGTCGGGCAGCCCGGTGACGGCTGGAAGGTCGCCATGGGCACGCTCACCTTCGAGCGCGGCATCTCCACGGTCGGCCAGCAGATCCGCTACGCGCGGGAACTCACCGATCTGGAGGCCGTCGCCCGCGCGAACGGCGCGATCGAGAACCCGGTTCTCGCGGACCGTTTCGACAGGGCCTGGGTCGGTCTGCGGGTGCTGCGCGCGCACGTGCTGCGCACCCTGGAATCCGGCCACGACGGCGCGTCCGTCGACGCCCGCACCGCCGCCGGGCAGGCGTCGGTGACCAAGCTGCTGTGGGCCAATTGGCATCGCGGACTGGGTGAATTGGCCATGGACGTGCTCGGCGCGCCCGGCCTCATCGCCGACGGCCCGGGCGACGATCTCAACGCCTGGCAGCGCATGTTCCTCTTCACCCGTGCGGACACCATCTACGGCGGTTCGAACGAAGTGCAGCGCAATATCATCTCCGAGCGCGTGCTCGGACTTCCCCGAGAGGCTCGACCGTGAGTGATCTGTCCACCGCCCCCGAAATCACCCCGGGCCACAACCTGCTCGCGGGCAAGATCGCGGTCGTGACCGCCGCCGCGGGCACCGGCATCGGCTCGGCCACCGCGCGCCGCCTGCTGTCCGAGGGCGCGGACGTGGTGATCTCCGACTGGCACGAGCGTCGTCTGAAGGAGACCGAGGAGGCCCTGAAGGCCGAATTCCCGGACCGCCGAGTCGCTTCCGTGCCCTGCGATGTCAGCTCCACCGAGCAGGTCAACGCCCTCATCGCCGGTGCCGTGGCCGCGTTCGGCCGCATCGACGTGATGGTCAACAATGCCGGTCTCGGCGGCGAGGTGCCGGTGGTCGACATGACCGACGAGCAGTGGGACAAGGTCCTCGACATCACCCTGAACGGCACCTTCCGCGCGACCCGGGCGGCGCTCGGGTACTTCCGCGAGGCCGGCCACGGCGGCGTCATCGTCAACAATGCCTCGGTGCTCGGCTGGCGCGCCCAGCACGGGCAGGCCCACTACGCCGCCGCCAAGGCGGGCGTGATGGCGCTGACCCGGTGCAGCGCGGTCGAGGCCGCGGAGTTCGGGGTGCGCATCAACGCGGTCGCCCCGTCCATCGCCCGGCATGCCTTCCTGGACAAGGTCACCTCGGCCGATCTGCTGGATCGCCTGGCCGCCGGTGAGGCGTTCGGCCGTGCCGCCGAGCCGTGGGAGGTGGCCGCCACCATCGCCATGCTCGCCAGCGACTACACCACCTACCTGACAGGTGAAGTGGTTTCCATTTCCAGTCAGCGCGCGTAATTCGGATTACGCCTCCGCGCAACCGAATTAGTGCGTTCGGTCGGCGCAGAATGCTGTGTCGTATGGTCGCAGCTTTTCTGACTGCCGCGTCCCCGAGGGGGCGCGGCAGTCTCTTTTTTATTGGGGGCGCAAAATGGCTGGCGCTTAGATGGTGTCCTTGTGCAATCCTGGTTTAGGCCGGTACCGCTAGTCGAAGGGCACGACCCATGGGTCCGGAGCACAGACAACAGGAAGCCCCAGCTCGAGCCACCGAGGAAATGGAACTCGAGCTGGTGCGCGAGGTGGTTCTGGCGCGCCGAAGGCTCGACAATGTCGTTCTGGCCGCGCTGACTTTGGGTGCGGAATTGCTCGACCACGACTCCGAGCGGGCCACCGCCATGCGCGCCGCGCAGATCCTCGAACAACACGCCGTGGACGAATCCGATGTGACACGCGATCCGCGCGCCGCATTGCGGCGGGACATGATTCGCGATCGCGATCGGGCGCGCCGCCTCGGCCTGTCGCGGGCGAGCGGATACACCGATTCCGAGGCGGATGAGCGCCGCCGTAAACGAACCGCGCTGCTGTGCGAGGTGCGTGCCGATCTTTTGGAGGTGGTGCGCAATTGCCGCCGCCTGCGCTACGACCACCTGGCCTTCGCCGACGGCATCGCACAGGGATTATGTGCTGCCACAGACAAATTGGTGGTAGGGGCCGATATGGAGACATATAAGGCGTGGCAGCGGGGGATGGTCCTCAAGCTCATCGAGGAACCCGCCCACGACGGCGTGCCGGGCCGCGTCATGGCCACGGTCGACGCCGGACCCGGCCAGGAACCGATGACCGTCGAATGGGACAGCCCCGAACGCCGCCTGGCCTTGGTCGCCCGCATGGCCCGGGCCGGAATCTCACCCGTGATCATCTGCGATCGACTACTCGCCGACCTGTCGGTCTCGTCACCCCTGCGCTACTCGGTGCGCTGAACTCGTACGATCCGGCGCGCTGAGCGGACGGCAGGTGGACCAAGCAAATGCTTGGTTGTATATTGGCGGAGTGACCCAACCTGACCCCTCCAAATCAGCACGTCGCAACGAGCTGCTCGGCCTGGCCGCGAACCTATTCGCGGAACGGGGGCTGCGCGCCACCACGGTTCGTGACATTGCCGACGCGGCGGGGATTCTATCCGGGAGTCTGTACCACCACTTCGATTCCAAAGAAGCCATGGTGGACGAAATCCTGCGCGGGTTCCTCGACGACCTCTTCGGCCGCTACCGCGAGACCGTGGCCGCGGGCCTGCCCGCGCGCGACACCCTCGAAGCGCTGGTGGTCGCGTCCTACGAATCGTTCGACCAGTTCCACGCGGCCGTGGCCATCTACCAGGCCGAGGCCAAACGGCTCAGCGGCACACCGCGATTCGACTACATCGCCGAATACAACAAGGAGTTCCGCGAGCTCTGGTACCAGGTGCTGACCAATGGCGTCGCCGACGGCAGCTTCCGCCCGGAGATGGATATCGAACTGGCCTACCGGTTCCTGCGCGACACCGTGTGGGTGTCGGTGCGCTGGTACCAGCCCGGCGGCCGGATCACCGTGGACAACCTCGCCAAGCAGTACCTGACCATCGTCCTCGACGGTCTCATCAATCCTCAGCACGCTTAGCCAACTCTAGGGACTCTCAGGGGCTTTCGCCCCTGAAACCCCAACAGCACAACGCAGTAGGAGTTCCCATGTCAGCACCGTCCCGCCGCCAGTATTCGCCGATGCGTGAGGCGTATGTGATCGACGCCGTGCGTACCCCGGTCGGCAAGCGGGGCGGTTCGCTGGCCGCCGTGCATCCGGCCGATCTCGGCGCCGCGGCGATCAAGGGCCTCATCGAGCGCACCAACCTCGCCCCGGCCGCGGTCGACGATGTGGTGTTCGGCTGCTGCGACACCATCGGCCCGCAGGCCGGAAACATCGCGCGCACGGCGTGGCTGGCCGCGGGCTACCCGGAGTCGGTGCCGGGCGTGACCGTGGACCGGCAGTGCGGCTCCTCGCAGCAGGCCATCCACTTCGGCGCGCAGGCCATCATGTCCGGCACCGCCGAGGTGATCGTGGCAGGCGGCGTGCAGAACATGTCGGCCATCCCGATCTCGGCGGCCATGCTGGCCGGGCAGGCCTACGGCTTCGACTCGCCGTTCGTCGGCGCGCAGGGCTGGGACCACCGCTACGGCACCGGCGAAGTGTCGCAGTTCAATTCGGCCACCATGATCGCCGAGAAGTGGGACATCTCCCGCCGCGACATGGAGGAGTGGGCGCTGCGCAGCAACGAGCGCGCCCGCAAGTCCATCGTGGACGGCAAGTTCGATCGCGAGATCGTGCCGGTCGGCGACTTCTGGATCGACGAGACCCCGCGCGAGACCACCCTGGAGAAGATGGCCGGGCTGCAGCCGCTCGCCGAGGGCAGCCGCATCACCGCCGCGCTGGCCAGCCAGATCTCCGACGGTTCCAGTGCCACCCTGCTCGCCTCGGACTGGGCGGTGCAGGAGTACGGGCTCACCCCGCGCGCCCGCATCCACCACGTGAGCGCCCGCGGCGCGGACCCGATCTACATGCTCACCGCGCCGATCCCGGCCACCAAGTGGGCGCTGGAGAAGACCGGGCTGACCATCGACGACATGGACGTCATCGAGATCAACGAGGCGTTCGCGTCCGTGGTGCTGGCCTGGATCAAGGAGACCGGGGCCAACCCGGACAAGGTCAACGTCAACGGTGGCGCCATCGCGCTCGGCCACCCGCTGGGCGCGACCGGGGCCAAGCTGTTCGCCACCCTGCTCAACGAGCTGGAGCGGGTCAACGGCCGCTACGGCCTGCTGACCATCTGCGAGGGCGGCGGCACCGCCAATGTCACCATCATCGAGCGCCTGAGCTAGACCGTCACTCGGTTCGACCGGCCGCGCATCGGATTCCGGTGCGCGGCTTTCGCATTCGCGGCTCGGTAATGTCCGCTATCGTCGAACGATAGACCAGTTGACAGCGGAATAGTTCCGGGGTGGGAACTGGATGGACGAGAACCTGCCGCGCCGGGGCTTCCTCCTGGGAGCTCTCGGACTCGCGGGCATGGGCTATATGGCAGCGGCGGCCGCCGACCCGGTACCACTGCCACCCCCGCCTGTGCCGATTCCGCCGCTACCCGCGCCGACGGTCACGCCGCTCAACTATCATTCCCCGCCTTTGGAGCCGTTCGTCGACGAACTGCCCATCATCGAAACCCGGCCGGTGGCAGGCGAATTGGCGGCGATCTCCGGAACCCATCGCTATCACCGGGATCTGCCGGAGACCCGCAGCTGGGGGTACGGGCAGCCGGTGCTCGGGCCGAACCTGGAAGCGTGGCGGGATCAGGTGGCGCGCATCGGTTTCCGCAACGAACTCGGCACCCACGTGCTGGCCCCGCACGTGGATCTCACCATGCACGGTGTCACCGAACTCGATCGCACCGATCCTCGGATGACCGTGCACCTGCACGGCGGCACCAATGCGCCGCCGTCGGACGGGCATCCGCTCATCGGCTGGCGCAACGGCGGGCGGCCCAGCTTCGAATACGTCAACCGGCAGGAGGCCGCCACCCTCTGGTACCACGACCACGCCATGGGCATCACGCGGCTCAACATCCAGGCGGGGCTGGCCGGAATGTATTACGTGCGAGACGAATTCGACACCGGCCGCGACGACAACCCGCTCGGTCTGCCCAGCGGCGAGTTCGAGATCCCGCTCATCGTGCAGGATCGCACCTTCAATGCCGACGGCAGCCTGCAGCCGATGGTCGCGACCTATATTCCGCAGGGCTACAACCAATCCGGGCAGCTGGGTGACGTGTGTTGCGTGAACGGGGTGGTGTGGCCGTATCTGCGGGTGCGGCGCACCGTCTACCGTTTCCGGCTGCTCAACGGATCCAATTCGCGCCCTTATATTTTCGAGTTCACCAACGGGATGCTGTTCTTCGTCGTCGGGGGCGATCTCGGGCTGTTGAACGGGCCGGTGCCGACACCGTCGATCCGGGTGAGTCCGGGCGAAAGAGTCGATCTGCTGGTCGATTTCAGCGGCATCGGCGACGGCGAGACCGTCGATCTGATCAACACCGCCAAGAACGACCTGGGTAATACCGTCTTCATGGTGCCGGAGCTGCGGCCCATCATGCGCTTCATCGGCGCGGGGGCCGGACCGGCCTACGACATCCCGTTCACCCTGCGCGGTGGGCCGGGCCGACCGGACGCCCTCGAACCCGTCTATCGCCCGAATGCCAAGCGCACCATGACCTTGCTGGGCCTCAATGACGATTCCCGGGCCGCGGCCGTGTTCCCGACCATGATGTCGCTGAACAATCTCGCCTTTCTCAGCTCCGACATCGACCTGGCGCGCGCGGGCACCGTCGAGCAGTGGGACATCGTCAACACCACCCCGTTCGATCATCCAATCCACTTGCATCTGGCCCGATTACGGGTCATCGCCCGCCAGCCGATTCTCACCTCGGCCTATTTCTTCGCCAACTATCCGCCCAAGTTCGGCACCCGCTGGGCGCCCTCGGCCGACGGTTTCGCCATCGGTCCCGAGCAGGGGCCGCCGCCGTGGGAGACCGGCTGGAAGGACACCGTGGAGTGCCCGACCGACACCATCACCCGGGTGTTCGTGAAATGGCCGTCGGTCGAGGAGCTCGGCTTCGACCCGGACGCGGTGATCCCGGTGCCGCCGGGCGCCGAGGCCATGTCGCCCACGGGGGAGGGCATGGCATCGATGGGGGAGGACATACCGGGCGAGATGGGGGCGATGCCGAAGATTCGCGGCTACGTCTGGCACTGCCACAATCTCGATCACGCCGATCACGACATGATGCAGCAGATCCGCATTCAGCCGTAGATCCGTGTCCGCGCCCGGGCGCTGCCGAGAGCTGGAGGTTTGCTCGCATTAGGATGTGCGCGAGCTGGTTTCGGACCTTCGGGAGAAAGCGGGCGGTTGATGGTGTTGGGTGTCCGCTGGACGGTGCACGGGGACGGGCGCACGCCCGCGCCCGGGGCGGTGGTGCGACCGGATGAGCGGCTGTCCTGGCCGCGCACCTTCGGCCTCGGCGCCCAGCACGTCGTCGCCATGTTCGGGGCGAGCTTCGTCGCGCCCGTGCTGATGGGTCTGGACCCCAATCTCGCCATCATGATGTCGGGCGTGGCCACGGGGCCGCGGCGGTTGTCTTCCTCGTCGCCGGTGTTGGTGATCTCCAGGTTGCGGATCTCCCAGTACTGCTGGTTGTGTAGTC
>NZ_JBSGBY010000056.1:0-22292 GCF_053601505.1 Nocardia sp. NPDC004722 | reverse complement strand
TGGGTTCAATACCCGGATGGTTCCTGGCGCTCCCGATAGCGCCAGGCTCGAGCCGGTCGCGTCCAAGCGCAACAACGTGCTCGGGCTCATCGGCAATGCAGGATGTTGAGATGTCATGTGGCCGAGGCCATGAACGCTGCGAGGATGTAGTTGGGGTGGCGGTCGAGGTTGGTGCGGGCGCGGTCGTAGCGCATGGTGGTGCGGGGGTCGGCGTGGCGGGCGGCGATCTGGACGTCGCGGAGGTCGACTCCGGCGTCGAGCATGGTGGTGACGAAGGTGTGGCGCAGCATGTGGGGGTGCATGCGCGGCAGCCGGACCACCGAAACATCCGACAGACGCCGCAAGCGGCGGGTGGCGCAGTGACGGTCCATTCGTCTTCCCCGCAGGTTCAGCAGGATCGGCCCATGTAGTCGACCGTCGACGGCTCGGTCGATCGCCCGCCCGACCGCGGGCGGCAACGGAATCAAAGCGATCTTCGAACCTTTGCCGAGGACGTGCAGGACGCGGTGGCCGTGTTCCTCACCGAGATCGGTGACGTCACATCGGCATGCCTCGCTGATCCGCAGGCCTAGGAGTCCGAGCATGGCGACCAGCGCGAAGTCCGGCGGGTTGTCCGAGTCACGGGACGCGACGAGCAGGGCTTCAAATTGAAGGTGCGAGAGTCCCAGTGTCGGAGACTCGTTCGACACGCGGGGCCGGCGAACGTACTCGGCGGGTGAGTGCTCAAGCAAACCATCGATCACGCAGGTGCGATAGAACCCCGCCACGACTGCCAGGCGGCGGGCGATGGTGGCGGGTTTGAAGTGGCGGGTCTCTCGCATCCACAGCGAGTAGTGCTCGACCTCGGTCCGTGTCACCGCCAGGGGTCTCAGTTTCCGCTCGGTGCACCACGAAAAGTAAAGGCGTAGATCCGATCTCGTATGGACGCGCGAGACGACGGCGAACCGCGCAAGGTAAGCGAGCGACGCCAGCCGCAGGACGAGATCATCACCGGCGAAGGAGACGTCCAGGTCGGGGGAAGTACTCATCCCTCACGATGGCCCGGCATGGACAACTCACCGAAGCCAGACACGAACCGCAGAACGCATGGCTCGTGCCACGGCAGAACGTCCTGCATTGCCGAGTTTCGTGCATCGTTTCTGGCGGATGTCGTCTGGAAAGTCGGTCAATGGAGCTTGTAGAGGCTTCGATGAGACCTCGGTCTCACGTCTGGGAGCTAGGGCGGTAGTTGTCCTAGCTGGTTCCTAGCGTGGTGTTCGACCACCGATCCGAGACAATGGCATCGTTGTCGCTATCTATCGGTATGGCCAGCTCGAACCCTTGAACCCGCTGTTCAGCTACCGAGAGGACCGACCATCATGCGCACCTACGAAGCCGCCGACCGCGCCGCCACCTTCGTGCCGCACGCCTACCCCGAACACCTCGCCGATCTCGGCGAGGTCCGCATGAACTACGTTGTCGAGGGCGACCCGAAATCGCCTGCGCTGCTGCTGATTCCCGGCAACGGCGACTCCTGGTGGACCTACGAGGAAGCGATCGGCTTGCTGTCGCCGAACTTCCAGGTCTACGCCGTGGATATCCGCGGGCACGGCCGCAGTACCTGGACCCCGGGCCGCTACACCGTCGACAACGTCGGCAACGACCTGGTGCGGTTCATCGACCAGGTCATCGGGCGTCCCGCCCTGGTCGCCGGGAACTCCGCCGGGGGCGTGTACACCGCGTGGCTGGCCGCCTACGCCAAGCCCGGACAGGTCCGCGCGGTCGTCCTCGAGGACCCGCCGCTGTTCACCTCCGAAGCCGCCCCGAAGTTCGGGCCGGGCTCGTATCAGGCGGTGGCACCGATCTTCGCGGTCCGCTCGAAATGGCTTGGTGATCAATGGTCGATCGGCGACTACGCCGGGCTGATGAAGGCCATGCCCACCGAGTTGCCCGCCGACATGGTCGCCGGAATGAGCTTCATGTTCGGCAACCACGACGATGACGGCACGGTGCCTGAACCTCCGCAGAACATGAAGGAGTACGACCCGGAGTGGGCGCGGGCGTGGGCCGACGACAGCGCCAACGCCGGTTGCGACCACGCGAACATGCTCGCCCACATCCGCGTTCCGGTCGGGTTCACCCACCACTTCCGCACCCTCGACCCCGACACCGGGCGGCTGTTCGGCGCGATCACCGACGTCCAGGCCCAGCAAGCCTGCCGGATCATCGAATCCGCAGGCCAGCGCGTCGAATACGTCTCGCTGCCCGACGCCATGCACCAGCTGCACGCGGCCGATGCGAAACGGTATGTGCAGACCGTCACCGAGCTGTTCACCACCCTGGCCTGATTCGCACACGTCGAGGAGAACCGATATGCGGTCACTGTGGTACACCGCTCCCGGGGTCGTGCAATGGCGTGAAGTCCCCGCACCGCGCCTGGACGCGGACACCGCAGCGCTGGTGGAGCCGGTCGCGGCGAGTCGCTGCGCCTACGACCGGCTCCTGATCAGCGGCGATACCCCGATCCGGCCCGGATTCGCGATCGGCCACGAAGCGGTGTGCCGGGTCCGCGATATCGGCGACGCCGTGACCCGGGTGCGGGTCGGTGACCTCGTGGTCGTCTGCCCGTTCGTCGCCTGCGGCACGTGCGGGCCGTGCCGGGCCGGGCGCAACTCCCACTGCTCCACGACCCCGCAGGGTGCTTCGTTCGGTGTGCCCGCGGGGGGATCGTGGGGCGGGCTCTACGACGACGTGGTCCGCGTCCCCTACGCCGACGCCATGCTCACCCCACTACCGGCCGGGGTGAACCCGGCCGAGTTCGCTCCCGTCGGTGACAGTCTCACCCTCGGCTACGAGGTGATGTCTCAGCGCCTCCGCGAGGGCCACTCCCGCATCCTGGTCCTGGGCTGGTCCGAACACGGGCTCTACCAGGTCGCCTTCGCCGCGCACTTAGGTGCCACCGAGATCGTTTACGTCGATGAGAACCCTCGCCACCGCGAGATCGCGACCGCCCTGGGCGCGCGCAGTGAACCGGGGCCGCCGGGCCCGCAGCTGGGCCGCTTCGACCTGATCATCGGTGCCCATCCCGACCCCGGCCAGCTCACCGGCGCGTTCTACCTCCTCGAAGAGGAAGGCGTCATCGACAGCCTCGGCGGATTCGCCAATATCACTGTCCCCCAAGCCCTTGCCTACAGCCTGGGCGCGACCCTGCGTGTCTTCCGCGGCTACTCCAACCCCGACACCGTCGCCACCGCCGTACGAGCAATCCTCGACGGCCACATCCAACCCTCGATCGCCTACAGCCACATCGTGGACTGGGACGACATCCCCACCGCCATGTCCGCACCCGACGGCAAACCCGTAGCCATCCGAACCCCCGAATAGGGCGAAGACAACACCGTAGTACGTCCTGTCTATGCCGCTGACCGCGCTGATCCCACCGGCCAGCGCGACGGAGCGGAAGATCAAGTGGCGGTGTCGGTCTGAGGTCGGCCGAACGTCCTGCATTGCCGCTGATCGCTCGGTTCGGAACGGCCGGTGTCGCACCCCGAAAGATCAACGGGCAGTGGATCATCCAGCCCCTCCACACTGGTCCTGATGCGTCTACTGATCGAGTTACCTATCGGAATCAGCAGAGCTCGCGTCGCCGCGGACAGGGCTGCCAGCGGGATGTCGGCGGCAGCGGTTTCGACGTCGGTGACGACGGGGACATTGTGCGGGCCGAGGACCAGCGGGCGCATGGTCAGGCTGGGCCACAGTGGCAGGCCGACATCGGGTATCGAGTTCGCCCACGCCGCGGTCCCGCGATCGTGGCAAACGACGAGAAGGATGACTGGCAGGTCGTACTTCGCGTACAGGTGGGCGAGGTAGTAGATCCAAGCGGACGGCTTGCAGGGGTCGGGGCGGCCCTGCGCCTCCATGATCAGCAGGAAGTCGCCCTGAGCGGAGGCGATCCGCAGGAGGGTGTCGACGCGGCGGTCGATGTTCGGTGAGGTCGGTGGGCAGGACGGTGACCTCGGTCGGATCGGGGAACGGCAGCGCCAGTGCACGGAAGGCCCGCGCGAACATGGCCGGGTCGTGCTGGAAGATCCGATGCATCGCCTCGTGCCGGGCACTCACCATGGCACCAGGGAGCTTTGCTTTATGCCTCGGCCCCGAGATCGTGTTCGGCGGCCATGGCCGCTTCGGGCCCGCGCGGGCCGCGTTCAGGTTCGTACTCGGCGGCTGTGGTCGCGGAACGCTGATCGCGCAGCCGCTTTTCGGCGGCGGCCTGGGCGGGGGAGAGATGACGGCGGCGGTCACGTTCCGCGAGTGCTTTGTCCAGGTTTGCGGTGGTCGTGGTGCGGGCTTTGGCCTGGCGGGCGTGCAGGTCGGCGGCGCGGGCGTCGGTGTGGCGGGCGGCGGCGAGTTCGTTGCGTTTTCCGTGGTGTCGGCATCGCGGTCGAGGATGGTCTGCCAGCGATGCGGTGCCGCTCCGGCAGCGATCACTTCGACGCGGGCTTCCTCGGCGTGTTCGCGGGCCTGCTGGGCGGCCGTGCGAGCCGTGGCTAGCTCGTTCTGGGCGCTGTCGCGTTCGGCTTCGGTCTTGCGGCGGGTGCCGATCCGGTAGGCGGACACCGCTTCAAGCTTGCGTTGGGCATCGCTGAAAGCTGTTGTCGCGGTGGCGAGTTCCATATCTGCGGTGTCGGCCGTGACCTGAGCAGCCAGGGCGGCGCGTACGAGATCGGCTTGCGTGTGCAGTTCGGCATGCTCGGCTTCGACCGTTGCCAGCGTCTGCCCGGGGGCCGTCGCTGGTGCGGGATCGGGGCGGTTGAGACTGGCGCGCAAGGCGCGGATGCGGGCGGCAAGATCGGCGTCATCGAGGGTGCGCAGCGGATCGCCCTGTAGTTCGGTGGTGCCCTCGAGGTTCTCGAGGGCATGGAGCTGTTCGCGGAGTTGAATGGCGTGGGCGGCGAGCCTGTGATCGACACCGGAATGCCTGGGCGGCAATGGCGTTGGCGCGGTGCGCAGGGCATCTGCGGGGGCGTGCTGGTGTTGCTCGAGGACGGCTTGCCCACGGGCGGCCAGCACGCTCGCGGCGGCTTCCGCGCGGGTTAGGGGCGGCTGGGCGGCTTCGATGATTTCGGTGATGAACTCGCGTGGGTCGAGGCCAGCAGTGTGGGAGGCGGCGACCACGTCGAGCAGGTACTCGTAGCAGGGTCCGTCTTCGACGTGACGGCGCAGCCTCGCTGGAAGATGCTGAGCGAGTTCGTGGCGTGCCCAGTCCCGGCCCAGGGCCTTGGCGGTGTGTTCGTAGTCGGCGCGGATCCGCGCGAGCCGTGCGGGCAACTCCGCAGGGTCGGGGACGGCGAAAGTGTCGGCGAACTCGCTGATCTCGGCGACCCGCTCGGCAGCCTGATCAGGCTCATCGAGTTCGGACAGTCGGGTGTAGAGGTCGCTGGTGTAGTCGGCCAGCTCGGCATCGATGCCCGCGAACCGCGGCGGCACCGCCGCTAGCTCCGGGGCGGGCAGGTCGCGGACTGCGAGGAACTTGCCCTCGGTGCCTGTGGTGGGCAGTCCGAGCTGGCGGGCGATATGGCGGTCGGCGCGTGAACGCAGAACCGCGGCGGGGTTGTCGGTGGCGTCGATCGGATCGATTGTGGTCCGCCACCGGTCGGTGGCCGCGAGTCCGACCAGGGTCGCCAGGTCGAGGCCGGATTGTTCGGCACGATCGAGGGTTTCGACCAAGGTCTCGTATTGCGGCGACTGTACGACCTGCCGATACAAGCTGGTGGGCAGAGCGTGTTCGAGCACGGTGTCGATGCGGTCGCGGACGAGCAGGCCACGGGCGTGGTCATAGATCTCGCGCAACCGCTGCGGATCGTCGGCGGCCGCGAGTTCTCGGCGTAGGACTTCGGTGGCGGTGATGTTGTCGTCTTCGCGCGCGAGCTCTCGACACCACACTTCGTAATCAGAGCGGGGTTCGGCGGGCGCGTGGTCGAGATCGACATCGGGCAGCGTGTCGGTGGCCAGGAAGATGCCGTTGTAGTCGCTGCCCCGGGTGAGCCCGACATACGCGAGCGAACGACCGAGTGCTGCGCCCATGAGCACGTACGCGTGTTGAACTGTCATACCCTGCGCACGGTGAACCGTACTGGCGTAACCCAATTCGGTGTTGTCGGCGACATAACGAGCAGGCAGCACGACCTGCCCTCGGTGGGTGACCCCGCCAACGGTCAGTGACCCGTCCGCGTGCACCTTCCGCACCCGCCACTGCTCGCCGTTGTCGATCGGATCCCCGGCCCGGATGCCGCCGGTGATGCGGATCCGGTTGGTGTTGCGGCGCGTCACCACGATGTCCCCGACATACGCGGTGTGCTGATCCGCGAGTGCCGTGCCGGGCCCAACGGTGTCGACGTGTCCGGCTTGCGCGTGTGCGGCTTGGGCTGCCCCGTTGAGCAGATGCACGTCCTCGAGGGTTGCAGCCATCATCAGACTCGACACCCCGGAGTCGAGGTCGGCCAGGTGCGCGGTGAGGATTTGCTCGCGCAGTTCGTCGACCATCCCGGACACGATGCGACCCGCGGAATGGTAGAACTCCCAAGCTCCGGGAGCGTCGCCGTCGCGCACCCGCAGCGACGCCTGCGCTTCGTCGGGATCCGCGAATCGGACGACGGTATCGAGTGCGGGGGCGTGGGTGTCGGCGGCGACCAGGCGCAAGCAACCCCCAGCCTCCACGGCCGAAAGTTGGGCGGGGTCGCCGATCCATCGCACCACCGCACCGTGCGCATCGGCGAGGGCTTGCAGCTCAGCGAGATTCGCGGTCGCGGCCATTCCGGCTTCGTCGACCAGCAGCATCGTGCCGGGCTCGATCCCAGCGTCTCCCGTCTTGCGGGCGCGGGTGAGCAGGGACTCGATCGTACGGGCGGGGACACCGATGTCGTCGCCGAGTACCCGGGCGGAGGACTTCTGTGGCGCCAGCGCCAACACCTTTCGCCCCTCGTCGATCCAGGCGCGCGCGACGGCGCGCATGGCGGTGGTTTTGCCGGTGCCGGCGGGCCCGATCGCGACCGCCAACCGCGTCCCGGACACACACAGATGCCGCACAATTCGCTGCTGTCCGGCGTTGAGCGCCTTACCGGTTTCGGCCTCGACCGCTTCGACGGCCGCAGCGATTGTCGTGGTGGTGACGAACTCAGGGGTGGGAGTTCTGGCGGCGTCCAGGAGTGCGTTTTCGGCGTCGAGAACGGTGTGGCTGCTGTATCGGATGGTGGTGGCCGCGCAGGTGGTGAACACACTGTGCCCACTATTGCGGGCCAACGCTTTTGGGACCGGCTCGGGATCGACGGTGAGCTGAATGCTGCCGGACAGCACTGCATTCACGATTTCCGCGACCGCGTCGGCCTGTTCGGTGTCGGAGGCGAAATCGCACGCGGAGACGCGGTCTTCGGCGGCCGCACGGACATGTACCTCGGTCCAAGTCGCACGCCGTCGGGCCACCGTCTCGGCGACTTCGGCGGCGAGACGCTCGCGGTCGTAGACCTCCTCCCCGACATGCCCAGCCTTCCGCCCGGCGAGGTCGAGCAGGTTGTTGTCGTGCTCGGGATCCAGCAGCAGTTCCGCCTCTGCGACGGCGGCTTCCCGGTCGCTTTCAGCGGAGAACTCGTAGCGGTGCAGAACGTCGCGCACCGCGGCCGCCCGCTGACCTGGCGTGGCATCAGTGAGCTCACCGACCTCCGCGGCGAGCACGACAGCAGCAGCGAGGGCGACATGCTGAGCGTCGTAGTCGCGCAAGGCGTTCGGGTCGTGAGACAACTCGAGGACGTGGCCGACCCACTGCTGGGCGGTGCGGCCGTCGCCGAGGAAGTGTTCCGTGTCGGCGGCCCATTCGTCGATCATTTCGCGCAGGGTCCGCGGTAGCGGTTTGGCGCCCCGGGTAGCCAGTGTGGCGGCCTGTGCGAGGCGGATCTGCACGGCTTTGCTGGGGTTGTGGCCGTGCTTGGCGCGGTAGTCGGCGACGAGTTTCTCGGTGGCGCGCACGATGTTCGGGCGACGCGAGAAATGCGTGATCACGTCATCGGGGACGTTCGCGATCTCGTACACGGGTGCCTTGCCCAGCCCATTGCGGTAGCGGGGTTCGAACCGCAATCCGAGTCGTCTTTTGAGTTTGCCGGTAATCGCGGCGTTGTATTGGCACGACAGGGAAACCGTTGCCGCATACAGTGACCGCGCATCCAAAGCGCACCATTTCCCGTCCGCACCCAGCACCCGCGCTGACACCACCGCATGGGTATGGAGGTTGGGATCACCGGTGCGATTGTCGAAGTGATCGTAGAGCGCGAACGTCATTCCGTCCGCGTCGATCTGACGCACACCACCCGCGCCGCGTCGGGCGAGCGCGAACTCCGACTGCATCCGTTCGAGGGTCTCCTCGACCGCCTCACGATGGCATTGCGCGATCTGCGCGCGCACAGCGTCGTCGCCCAGACCCCACAGCATCGACACCGACTTTTGCGGGGTGAACACACAGTCGTAGCCGGCGACCGCGCGGGCGTGGCGTCGTTTCTCATCTGCCAAGGCGTCCTCGATTTCGATCCCCGAGGGCTCGCGTTGGAGTTCTTCGGTGAGGTGCTGGCGTGCGGCGTTGGCTCGCAGATCAGCCCATTCCTGCTGAGTCAATGGACGGCCCAACTCGGCCAGCAGGGCGGTCTTGTCGCGCTGATAGATGGCTTGGATCGAGGTGGTTCCTTGTCCGCGCGCATGGGTTCCGCTGCCCAGGGATGCGGCGGTGAGTGCCTGGCGGGCGGGCGACCCGGCATCGATGGCGTCGATGATGATCCGGTCGGCATCGGGGTGAATCCCTTCGCCATACAAGGCGAGCATCTGGGCTTGGGAGACCTCGCCTGTCACACCGAGAATCTCGGCTCCCCGACCAAACCATCGGCCGGGTGGAGTACCGGTTGCTGTGTAGTAATCGGTGAACGATTTGTCGGCCGCACAGGTGCGGTCGCCGGTGGCGACCTGCCGTGTGAGGTAGGTGTAGCCATCGCCCGCGTGGAGCGCGTGGATGGTCATCACAAGATCAAAGGTAGGCCGAAATATGAACGCCGGAAATGGTTGTGGCCGAAAATTCACAATGGTGCATGAGGTGTGTACGGGCTCAAGGCTTTTCGAGGGAACTAACGGGAACTCGCGGGAATAGCACCACAGGAAGAGGAGATTGGGGGCGCAAATAGCTTGGGGCTAACGGTTTGCGAGAGAGTGGATCGTGGTGGCCAGGGTCGAGGCATCGCAGAGATCTGCCAGCACCGCGTCGGCGCCGCTCAGCTTCTCGGCCGGCGTCCCGCCTGCCGCGACCGCGACGACTCGGGCGCCGCCGCGCAACGCGGTGTCGACGTCTGCGGGGCTGTCGCCGATCAGCACCGTGCTGCCTCGGTCGAAGGTCCCTGCTCCCGAGTCTGCCGCGCGCTGCTGGGCTATCGCGACCAACGCAGGGCGATTGCCGTTGTCATCGCCGTACGCGCCGATCTCCAGATCGAGGTGCTGCAGCAGGCCGAAGGTCTCGAGCTTCACGCGGGTGACCGCCCTGGTGTTCCCGGTCAGCACCGACTGGTGAGCCCATGGAATGGTCGCCAAATGAGCCAGGGCTTCCGCCGCGCCCGGCATAGCCCGCCCCTGAGAACCGAGGTCGTCCTGTCGTCGCAAGTAAGCCTGCGCGAGCGCTTCGGCGAAGAACGGGAACTCAGGAGGCTGTGTGATCCCATGCAGGGCAGCAGTAGCCGCATAGATGTCGGGTTCGGTGCGGCCGGTGATGTGTGGCATTTGTTCCAGCCGTTCACCCGTCACCGTCTCGAAGGCTTCGGCGAAGGCAGCGCGACCGACACCCCGGGTCTCGATGAGCGTATGGTCCACATCCCACAGGATCAGGACATCGGTGTCGTTGCGCGCGAATTTCATGCGAACCCTGCTCCTCCGGTCCTACCGTGACATCTATGGCCAAAGTGCCTCGGCCTCATGACCATATCGGCGTGCGGATCCGTATGTACCGGGAGCGGTCCGGGCGTACCCAGGACGCCATCGCGGGACTGGCCAGTATCAGCCGCGACTACCTCGGTCAGATCGAGCGTGGCCGCAAGACACCGAGCACGGAGGTCGTCAGGGCGATTGCCGCTGCTCTCAGAGTTCCCGCCGGTGTTCTGCTCGGCGACGTCTCCGCCGCGCCCGCCTCGGTGGTTCCGGTCAATGGGGATCGATTGGCACTCGCGTTGTTGTCTGGTGGCGGACGTATCGTCGATGCTGACGAACTGGCCGCCCGGACCGCCGCGGCATGGGACACGTGGCAGTCCAGTGGTCACCGCTACAGCGAGCTGCTGCCGGATCTCCCGGATCTCGTCCGGGATACCGAAGCCACTCGTCGTGCAGGGCGGAGCGGGTCGCAGCATCGCCGGTTGGCTGCCACCGCGAGCGAACTGTACGGGTTGCTGCGCACGGTCACCCGGCGCGTGGGCCGGAGCGACCTGTCATTCCTGGTGGCCGACCGCGGGGTGCGCGCGGCCGAGGACGCCGATGATCCGATCCGGATCGCGGTCGCCCAGTGGAATCTCGGCCACACCCTGTTGGTCTCGGGAGAACACGAGGCAGCGATCGAACTGGCCGCCCTGGCCTCGACCGCCGTCATGTCCGCGGCAGGACAGACCCCGGCAGCGTTGGCCATGACCGGTGCGCTGGAACTGATTGCCGCAGTGGCAGAAGCGCGCTCGGGGCGCTTGTGGGAGGCGCGCGACCGCCTCCACGATGTTGGTCCGCTAGCTGTGCGGGCTCGCGTCGCCGGGAACGTCGGCCACACGATGTTCGGCACGCTGAATGTGGGACTCCACGCCATCGCGATCGAATTGCAGGCCGGCGATGCGCTGGAAGCGTTGCGCATCGCCGAACAGCTGGATACGTCCGCGTGCCCTAGCGTGGAGCGCCGGTTCACATTCGCGCTCGATCTTGCGCGAGCCTACGAGCTGCGCCGCCAAGAGACAGGCACGCTGCTGCACCTGCTCGACGCCGAACAGGTTTCGCCGGAGGACCTGAAGTTCAACCCGGCTGGCCACGACATGGTGCGTCGGCTGATGACTCGCAGTCCGCAAGCCACCACTCGGGCCCAGGCGGCCAAGCTCGCTCAGCGACTGAATATTTCAGCGGATGTGGTCCGCTAGTCAATGCGGTCTCTCGGACCACATCGACCACGTTGATCGGTCATAACCTCATCGCCGGTGCCAGGTCACCGGTTCGGCACGAAGAGCGCTGTCTCGTTGTCGACATCCGGGTGCTGTCCGCATCCGGATGATGTGGCCCGCATATCGGTCCCTGGCACCCCTGCGTGGCTCCATCGACGACACGGGGCCGATAACGGAAGGGGTGGCGATGGCTTTGACGTACACACAGGCAAAGGTTCTGGGCGTTCTGGTCGCGTTGGGCGCTGCGCAGGCTCGGACAGTGCGGCAGGTGTGCGCCGAGACGCAGCTGTCGCAGGGCACCGTGCGAACGGTGCTGCGCCGCTTGTCGTATCTAGGGCTGGCGATGGGCACTCGGCAGAGTCCACCGAACTGGCGTTGCACGGTCCGTGGTCGTCAGGCGTTCAACCGGGCGGGGTACCGCGATCGGATAGAGGTGACCTCATGAAGCGGAACGTGGTCGCGTTCATGCAGCGGGAGATCTCGGGCGACCATGAACTCGACGACTACGTGCAAATCGTCGGTATCGCTGAGCGTCTCGGCGGTGTCGTGACGTTGGTGAAGTACGGGGGAGCCGAGGAGGACCGTGAAACTCTACTGATCCGTCTGATGAACCTCGTTTACAACGAGCGCGCCGACATCCTGGTCATCCCGAATCGCGAGCACCTGGCTGCGGAGGAAGTCCGCGAGCTGCTCAAGTGGACGCAGGTCGTCGAGGCCGATACCGGCGAATACTTCGCTCCCGCGGTTGCCGACGGTCGTCACCGTCCACACTTGCTCGTGATCCCCGAGGACGCGACCGGTAGTCGTCCTCGTTCCTGAGCTTTTGAGATCGGCCCATCCGCAAGGGTGGGCCGAATGTTGTTCTCGCCCTGAATTCCAATGGTCTATTACAACATTCGCCTGACCGCTGCATATCTGCATGGTGTATTGCCTGGATGTGAACGGCGGCATATTCTGACGTCTACTCGATACGATCCGCGATACGTCGGATGGTTGTCGAACCGATAGCCGGGGTCTGTGATGGCAGCCCTGATGACGCGGAGCGTTCGTGGGTGCGCAGCACACGAACCGACGCGTATTCCAGAACATCTGTGCCTCCGTGAGCAGGCAAGACGAATCCGATCCCGAGGTCAACCTCGGCTATCGCTGGGCAAACCTCGGTGATCTTGAACTCCCGGACCTCGGCAAGGAGATTCGAGCATGTCCACCACCGATGCGTATCTGACCCGGGCGCAAGTGGCGCACCGGTTACAGCTGGCCCCTAAGACGCTCGCTAACTGGGCGTCAATCGGCAAGGGGCCGAAGTGTATTCGGCTCGCAGGTGGGCGAGTCCGGTATCCCAGCGAGGAATTCTTTGCGTGGGAGCGGACACAAATCGATCCGTAGCGAGGGAAGTGAGGTTGCATTGCCCAGGGAAAGGATGGTGCCGGGCGCACCGCCTCGGAAACGTCAATTGGAACCCGAGAAGGGCGCGGATGGCGTTTGGCGTCTGGATCGTGTGAAGCACCGGACCTTCAGCGGTACTTACACGCGTACCAGCGCCAGCGGGCGCACGCGTACCGAGTGCCTCGAGGACTGGGATCGAAAGTTCGAGGTCAATCGGTACAAGGGCTCGGTTCGGTCCCGACGCACGGCGGTCGCGTCGAGGCGATTCACCACCGAGGACAAGATGATCGACGTCTTCGACTGGTTCATGGAGGTAACCCGCAGGCGTGTAGCAAAGGGGGAGATCAAGTCTCAGACCCTCGAGATCTACGAACGAATGATCTACGCGTCCGGCGGACCGAGGTCCAAGGACAACGCTGTGCGGCTGGAGACGGAGCTGGGTCATCTGACCCTTGGTGAGGTGGGAGATCCCGGTTTCCTCGCTGACTATCTCGATGACATTGCCAGCCTGGTTCCCGGCATTGCGCACCAGCATTATTCGATCCTTACCGCGATCTTCAAGCGCCTCGTGCTGGTCGGCCCGTTCAAGTACAGCCCTATGGCACCGGTACCGAATCCGTCCCTTCGGGGCGGGAAGCAGAGAGCCTTGAAACTCGCGGAACGCGAAGCGCTCTACGACCTGTTCGTAAACCGTGCTGTGCGGACAAGGTACAGGCTCGTGCTGTTTCTGATTCTGCTGGGAACCGGCCTGCGGATCGGTGAGGCGCTCGCGCTGCGATGGATGGATGTGGATCTGCGCGAGGGTGACAAGTGCGCTGTCATCCATGTCTGCGGCACAGTGGTGAAGTGCAAGGGCGGCGGATTGCGGCAGGACAAGCGCAAGAACGATGGCCGCTTCTACTATCTGACGCTGCCGATGTGGCTGACGGTAGAGCTTCGGGAGTGGCGGCGGCAGGCGGGGAGAGTGGACGAGACGGCACATCTGCTGGTGAGCAAGCGAGCTTGTCTCGTATCGCCAGGTGCCGCTGATCAGTTGTTGCAGAAGGTGGTTCGGGGTACGTCACTGGAGTGGGTGCAGTTCGGCAACCTGCGGGACACCGCCGCGACCCACGTCACTGGCAAGACCAACGAGCCGCTGCGCGCCAGTGCCCAACTCGGGCATGCCGAAGCCTCGACAATCGCCACCGTCCACTACATCGACCCGGAAGGCTACATCCAACCGGCGGTGGACAACGTGGAGGCACTGGAGTCGTTGAGGCCGCGAAAAGTGGAGGAAAAGTGGAATCTGGAGGCCGCGTAATGTACTCGCAACGCTGTGACCTTGACGTTCAGTGTGTTGATGGCGTATCAGAGTGGGTACAGCTACCGATGTAGTCGGTGAGAACGACGCGTGGAGAGAGGCGGTCCAGGTGTCGATGCGTCCTCCTTTGCCGACGCGCCTGTGGCGCGTGCGGCCGTGGAACACCAATTCGCTGATGCGTGTCTCGGATCGGGTCGAGATCGTGTTGCGGGCGGTGGCGGTGGTTGTGGTGGCTGCCGCGGTGCCGGTCGCGGGGGCGATCGGGACGGTGAGTTATACGGGGGCGCAGGCTCGGATCGCGGCGCAGGATGCGGGGAAGGTCCGGGTGAGTGCGACCGAGACCGCGGATGCGGTGGCCTTGCCGGATTCTGACCGGTATGCGGGGCACGCGGAGCGGTATCAGGCTCCGGTGCAATGGAATATCGACGGGAAGACAGCGACGGCCACGGTGGATGTGCCCGGGCCGCAGGCCACGGGGGCGACGGTGTCGCTGTGGGTCAAGGACGGGCAGCCGACGCTGGCTCCGTCCCGGCCGGGAGCTGCGGCGGCGGAGGGGATCGGGACCGGGCTCGCGGTGCTGGTCGAAACCTGGTGTGCGGCGGCCGCGTCGGTGTGGTTCACCGGCACGGTGTTCGATGCCAGACGGTATGCCCGCTGGGAGCGGGAGTGGCGGGGCATCAACCGGCCCATCGGCAAAGACTTATAACGACTCTCGCAACTCTCAGGGGCTTCGCCCCCGAACCCCCAAGAATCGATGTCGCAGTTCAGTATTCGCCGCGGATGAGGTTCTGTGGCGGGTCGCCTGCCACGTAGCGCGCGATCGCCGCGGTGGCGACGGCCCAGCCGCGGTTCAGGTTTCCATTACTGCTGCCGCCCACGTGCGGGGTGAGCAGCAGTCCCGGAGCGTCCCAGAGCGGATGGTCCGCGGGCAGCGGTTCGGGATCGGTGACGTCGAGAATGGCGCGCAGGCGGCCGGATTCCAGCTCGCGCAGCAGGTCGTCGGTGCGCACCACCGGGCCGCGCGCGGCATTCACCAGGATGGCCTGATCGGGCATGCGCGACAGGAATTCCGCGTCGACCATGCCGACGGTGGCGGCGGTGACCGGCACCATGAGCACCACCGCGTCGAAATGGGGGAGCAGTTCCGGGATTTCGTCGACGCCGTGCACGCCGTCCCGGGCACGCGTACCGACCAGTTCGACGGTGGTGTCGAACGGCGCCAGCATCCGCCGCAGCTCGATCGCCAGATCGCCCGCGCCGATGATCAGGATCCGCTTGCCGTGCAACGTATCGGTGCGATGCTGCGTCCACCGGTGCTCCCGCTGGGCGAGGGCGAACTCGGTGAATTCCCGGTAGACCGTGAGCAATCCGGTGATTGCCCATTCCGCCGTGCTCGCACCGTGCGCGCCACGGCCGGTGGAGATCATGACCTCGGCGGGCAGCTTGCCCACCCACAGCTCGGCTCCGGCCGTGAGCAGTTGCACCAGGCGCAATTTCGGCAGCGAGCGCGCCAACTCCACCGTCTCGGGGCGATTGGCCAGGAAGGTGGGCACGAAAATCTCCGCCTCGTCCGCGCCCGCGGGCAGCGGCTCGCCGAGCGTATAGCGCAGCGCCCGCACGCCTTCCAGCCGCGAGACCGCCGCGAAACCATGTTCGTCGGGTACCAGCACCGTCACCGTCATGACTGCGACGCTAGCCGACCGGACGGAATCCGGTCGGCGCGGTCGGGAGTCAATAGCGGGGATGGGCCAGGTACCGGGCGGGCGCGCCGAGCAGCCAGCGGATCAATGCCGCGGTCAGCACGATGATTCCGAGCGAGGTGCAGGCCGGGGTGGCGAGCAGCCAGCCGGCGTCGAGTAATGCGAGGCCGAGCACGGCGAGCATGCGGTGTCCTCTGGCGGACCGGAGTCCTATTTGGAGACGGATTCGGTTTTGGCGGGTGCGCCCGGGGTTTTGCGGAAGAGGTTGACCGACCAGGTCGGCCGCGTGAAGCGGCGTTGCGGCGTCTTGGCCATCGGAACCACCGGCTGCCGGGGCGAATCCACGCTACGCGCAGGCTTGGCCGCAGGTGCGGGTTTCGCGAGTTCCTTTCGTGCCGCGGCCATTTCACGCCGTGAATGCCGCAGCTCGCGCCGCGCCACCACCCCGCGCCGGGAGGTGGTCCACACCCCGGCCAACACCAGGATGAAGCCCGCCGTGCCGATCGCGCCCACCAGAATCCCGTAGGCGAACAACAATCCGGTGGATCCCCCATAGGTGTGATCGAAGACGGTGAAGCCGTTGGCCAGAACATGACTGCTACCGCTGTTGGCCTGAACCCCGGCCACCCCCACGGTCACAGCACCCAGCAGAGCGATGAGCCCGATGATAGTCAACATATCAACGGCATGCCCGCTCTCGACCAGGTCAAACCCGGTCAGCGGCGGGTTGCCGGTGAGTCTCGGCGGTTTGGGCCGTCACGCGACGGCTATGTCCGGATCGCGGAACCTCCGCGAACAGACAGGAGTGCAGCATGTCCACCTACACCTACGATCTGCCCCGCTTCGCCGCCGAGGCCGACCAGGCCGAACGCGCCGTGCGCGGGCTCGATTCCACCACCGGCGTGAACATCGACGAGGTGGCCGAGACCATCACCGTCACCTCCAGCCTGACGCACGGCGAGGTGCTCGACGCGATGCGCCGTCACGGCATCTCTGCCGAATAGGCCCAGCAGCGCTGCCGAATAGGGCACGGCATCTCTGCCGAGTAATCGGGATCCGGCGTTCGGCGCGTCGCACCAAGGACGGAGCTACTAGATAGCAAACTTCAAGGCATGTCCGTTATGCCGGATAGTCGGCACGGGTAGCGGCCTCGGTGGCCGCGTCCGTCCGCCGTGGCCCGTCGCCCATGCTGGCGACCGGGGGCTCACCGCCGGACGGGCCCGGCTGGGCATTCGAGATGAAGTGGGACGGCGTGCGGATCATCGCCCTCGCCGGCGCGGGGGAGGCACAGCTGTTCAGTCGCAACGGCAATGACGTCGGTGCCGCCTACCCGGAAGTCGTGGCCGCCCTGAAGACGTTGCCCGGCAAGGAATCCCTGATCCTCGACGGCGAGATCGTCGCACTGGATCGCGACGGCGCGCCGTCGTTCGGGCTGCTGCAACGGCGCATGCACGTGGCCCGACCGGCGGAGCCGCTGATCGCGGAGGTGCCGGTGCGGTTCTTCGTCTTCGATCTGCTGACCGTCGACGGGGTCGACCTCACCCGGCGGCCCTATCTCGAGCGGCGCGCGCGGCTCGCGGAATTGGCTCTGCCCGCACCGCTCTCGGTGCCGCCGCACTGGATCGACATGGATGCCGAGAAATTGCTGAAGGTGGCGCGCGAGCATCGGATCGAGGGCATCGTTGCGAAGCGGACGGACTCGGTCTATCTGCCGGGCCGCCGCTCACCCGCCTGGATCAAGACGCCGCTGCGGGAGCGCACCGAGGCGGTGGTGGCGGGCTGGACACCGGGAGCGGGAGCGTTCGGGGCCAGTTTCGGGTCCCTGGTGCTGGGCGCGCACGACGACGCCGGACGACTGGTCTACATCGGCAATGTCGGCACCGGCTTCACCCACGCTGCCCGCCGGGTGCTGCGCGGCGCGCTCGACGAGATCGAAGTCTCCGCAAGCCCTTTCGAACAGCCCCCGCCGGAAGCCGCTGCGGGCGGCTGGCACTGGGTGGAGCCGATCCTGGTCGGGGATGTGGAATACCGCGAATTCTCTGGCGAACGACTGCGCATGCCCAGCTGGAAGGGGTTGCGCACCGACAAACCACCCGCCGTGGTCGCGGTGCCGCCGCACCGCTGACCCCCGGCCCCGCCGGTCCGATGCTGACCATGAACCCTGGCACGCGACAAGGCAATTGGCGAATTCGCCGTGGATCGACCACAATCGGAATCATGGGCGGCGTAGGGGCACGAAAGCTGCGCGAGCTCTCGGCTGCCGATTCACTGAAACGGCTGGCGGGCGCGCACTACGGGCGAATTGTGTACTCGCGCCGTGGACTTCCGATCATCAGACCGGTCAATCACATCGTCGAAGAGGACGTCGTGGTGGTGCGCGCGCACCTGGGCGCAAGCCTGTTGCGGGGTGACGGCCAGGTGGTGGCCTACGAGGCAGACTCCTTCGACGAACACACCCGACAGGGCTGGAGCGTGATCGTCACCGGCGTCGCCCGCGTCGTCATGGACCCCGAACAAGTCCAGCGCTACGAGACCCTCCTCGACCCGTGGATCAACCTGCCGATGGACCACGTCATCCGTATCGAGGCCGAGGTCGTCACCGGCCTCGAACTCATCGACGAAGCTGGCTGAACCACCTCGGCGGCAGCGCGATTGCGGGCGCGATACCGGGCGTCCACCGGCTGTAGCAGACGACAGGTGATGACGGCCGTGTCGCGGCGGCGAATCGTGCCGAGCCGCCTGGCCTGTCCACGTGCCGGGCAGAGGTCGAATCGGGCCGTGCAGCGGGCCCGTCCGGGCTGGCCGCACGGCGGCGGAGGCCCGCTATCGCGGGTGCTCAGGCGCATTCCGGGCAATTCGCAGCGCAACACCGAACGACACCACGCGCGCCGGTGACTGTGACGGCAAATACCTCTCCGGTAGCGTGACACGCCGTTGGACCGAGCACGGCAATCCGTCGGCAAGCTCGGTGCGGCCGGTATCGCCCGATCACCAATGCTGGGGTTCCGGCCGCACGCACGTGAGAGGAACCGCATTTGACAGCCTCGGAAAGGCAACTACCGGACACCGGTACGACCCCCGCGGACGACGAGGGGTATTCGCGCGGCCTGTCGCCGCGCACCATTCAGATGATCGCCATCGGCGGTGCGATCGGCACCGGCCTGTTCTACGGCGCGGGCGGCGCGATCCAGAAGGCCGGCCCGGCGCTGATCCTCTGCTATCTGGCCGCGGGCCTGGCCATCTTCGTGATCATGCGAGCGCTGGGCGAACTGCTCACCTACCGCCCGGTCACCGGCAGTTTCGCCGAGTACGCGAACGAATTCCTGGGTCGCTTCGCGGGTTTCGCCACCGGCTGGACGTATTGGGCGGTGTGGGTCGCGACCTGCATGGCCGAGATCACCGTCGCGGGCAAATACGTGCAGTACTGGTTCGACATCCCGCAGTGGGTGACCGCGCTGGTGGTGCTGGGCATCATGTTCATCGCCAACCTGGTCTCGGTGCGACTGTTCGGTGAGGGCGAGTTCTGGTTCTCGGCCATCAAGGTGACCGCCATCGTGGCCATGATCGTGATCGGCGTCGGCGTGCTGATCTTCCACTTCGGCCACGCCACCAACCCGACCGTCACCAATCTGTGGAACGACGGCGGTGTCTTCCCCAATGGTTTCGGCCAGGCGCTGCTCGCCCTGCAGATCGTCGTATTCGCCTATGTCGGTGTCGAATTGGTGGGTGTGACCGCCGGTGAGGCACGCGATCCGAAGCGCACGCTGCGCAAGGCCATCAACACCCTGCCCTTCCGCATCGGTCTGTTCTACGTCGGCGCGCTGATCGTCATCATGTCGGTGTCGAGCTGGCGCACCTTCCATGCGGGCCGCAGCCCGTTCGTGGAGGTCTTCGAGCAGATCGGCATCCCCGGCGCGGCAGGCATCATCAACTTCGTCCTGCTCACCGCGGCCCTGTCCTCCTGCAACTCCGGCATCTACTCCACCGGTCGCATGCTGCGCAGCCTCTCCCAGCGCGAGGAAGCCCCCGCCGCCCTCGGCAACCTGAGCCCCCGCTCGGTCCCCGCGGTCGGCATCGCGGTCTCGGCCGCGGTCATGGTGATCGGCGTAGCCGTCAACTACTTCTCGCCCGAGAAGGCGTTCGGCTACATCACGTCCGTCTCCACCATGGGCATCATCTTCGTCTGGGGCATGATCCTGGTCTGCCACCTCCTCTACCGCCTCCGCGTCAACCGCGGCCAACTCCCCGCCAGCGACTACCGTCTCCCCGGAGCGCCTTTCACCACGGCCCTGGCCCTGGCCTTCCTCGCCCTGGTCGTCGTCCTCCTCTTCTTCACCGAAGACGGCCGCAGCGCCCTCGCGGTCGGCGTCGCCTGGGGTGTCCTGGTCTGCGCGGGCTACCCGCTGCTCTCTCGCAAACACACGAAAACCGCTGCCTAGCAGCGGTTTTCTCTGCTGAACGATCCGATGGTGTAATCGTCACTCCCCGCGACGATTACACCATCGTCGTTTCGCAGCCCGTCACAGCACCGCGGTCGCCGTCAACACCATGATCACCACGCTGACAACGACGATCGGCCAGACCGCGAGCCGCCTGTTCATGCGTTGTGCACCGGTCCTGATATTGGTCAGCGTCCAGATCGACAGCTCCCCGCCGCGAGTGATCCAGCCTTCGGTGAAAACCGGATCGTTGGCGAGCACTTCGGTCGCTCGGACCGGCAGAAACCGCGACTCCCAGTTCCGGCCTTCGTCATCCACGAGTCGCAACAGCATCCCCGGCCGGTGCTCCCACGGCGACAACCGCCCGAAAAGTCCTGCCACCCAGCGGTATCGGCTCCGCACCAACCGGCGCTGCGCCCCGGCCGCGACAATCGTGGCCCCGAGCGTCGGCAGCACCGAGCTGGGCACATACGGCTGCTCGCACAGCAGCGCGAGCATGGGCAGCACGAACCAAAGTGGCTGCGGCACCGCCATCATGATGCGATCCGGTGTACCGACGACTCGGCCGGTCACCGAACCGCGCCGCCGCGGCTTGCGCGGCCGCCGGACGCGCTCGATCGGGATCCAGGGAACGTACTCGGCGGCGATCGGCGCCGCGGGGACCGGCATCGCGGAAATCGGCTCTGGAGCAGTAGGTTCCGGAGCAGTCCGTATCGGAGGTTTCTCGGGTTCGAGTGGACTGCCGCACGTTGGGCAGGTTTGTGGAATGCTGTGTGACATGACGTCTTCTTCGTTAATACACGCTTAACAGAAAGTCCGAATCGCATACGATTCGGATATTTTGGGCATAAGACACCCATGCGTGCCGCCGAATTCGATCATCGGCAGGCGAAGTAGAGTCCCGCCCCATGGAAAATGCTCCGGGCCAGCGCCCCGGGAATGCGAATCACTTCATCGCCAGGCACCTCCTCCCCGTCTTCCACGGTGAGCTTCGGCGCGTCTACTGTCAAGTAACACTTGAACAATGAATCACGAAGAGTAAGTTGTGCTTGACGTGACAGGCCGTGTCCCCGGGAGAGGTGGTCATGCGTGAGATCAAGTTCGCCGCGACGCTCAAACATCTCATCGAGGCGGGCGACTACAGCGGCAACCGCAAGCAACTCAGTATTGATCTTGGTATCACGACCGCCGCTCTCTCGCAGTATCTGAAGGGGCAGAACAACCCCAGTGTGGACAAGCTGGTCGCGATCGCCGACCTGTTCGGAGTGTCGTTGGACTACTTGATGTTCGGCGAGGACAACGTCGCGGGCTCGGGTGGAACGCTCGACTACGGCCCGATCGCCCGCTACATGGAAGCAAGCCTCGCTTCCGCCCGTACGGACGCGGCCGTGCAGACCGCTTTTGTCGCGAAGATCGGCACGATCCTCGCTCAGCGCATCGGTGCCGCGGCACAGGATGCTGCCAAACGTCCACTGACCTTCGCGGGAATGCTCGATCATTATCAGGCTCTCGAACTGGAGCAATTCAGTCTGGAAAGTCTGGTCGCGGCAATGGATCTCGCGGAGGATCTCGTCACGGTTGAAGTTGGTATCGAGCAGGGTGTGGCTGCCGGGAATTTCCTCGCTGTCGTCGCGCAGAATATCGCCAGGAAGCGCCGCTATCATTTCGTGCTTTCCCCCGACATGCCGGACCGGGAATATTATGTGGAACAATTTCGGGGCCTGCTCGAGCAGCAGAACCTGAGCCGGTCCGAGATCGACAGATGTACGTTCAGCGTTGCGGCAGAAAGCTTCTACTCGGGCTTCTGCCTGTTCAGACTCGATGTCGCCCAACTGCGCAAGAACAGTCCGATCCTCTATCAGTCCGTCGTGGAATACATCGGTAGTGACGGCTGGATCGGCTTCACCGAGTCACCCAACTCGGACTATGTCGGGGTCTCACTGATGGATGCCCGTCATCGTGCCCTTGCATCGGCGACCTGGAATCGATTGAACCCCGAAACAAAGAAAGGCTCCGGTGCATGAACGGCCCAACCTGGGAGGGACGGACGCGCGGCGTTGTCGTCGCGCGGGTCTTGGAAGTACGGGCACATCCGAATGCCGAGCGCATTTGGTTGGCCACGATCGACCTAGGCGATGGTTCCAAACATCAGGTTGTGTACGGAGGCCAGCGGCCGGACATCGCCCCCAAGTTCCAGCCAGCGGAAACCCGGCTGCAATTCGGCGTCGAGGCGCGTTTTCAGCCCGAGGGACTCGAACAACTCCTTGGCCCGGTCCTGGTCGGT